>JBFHGG010000024.1:0-33346 GCA_041583235.1 Halarcobacter sp. | reverse complement strand
CCAACACTTTCTCCATTTATTGATTCACCAAAGAAAATGGCAGAGTTAGTAAAAAAAATGTCTGATGGTAGATTAATCATCAGAGTAGATGCTTCAAATAAACATAAAGCAGCTCTTGGAATTTTAGATATGGTTAAAGGTGGTCAATATGATATGGGTCACTCTGCATCATATTATTGGAAAGGTAAAGATATCAATACTTTACCATTTACAACTATGCCATTTGGTATGACTGCACCTGAGCAATATGCTTGGTTCTACTACGGTGGTGGTTTAGAATTAATGCAAAAAGCGTATAAAAAACATAAAGTATTATCATTCCCTGGTGGAAACACAGGAAACCAAATGGGTGGATGGTTTAGAAAAGAGATTAATACATTAGATGATCTTAAAGGTCTTAAAATGAGAATCCCTGGATTTGCTGGTGAAGTTATGGCAAAATTAGGATTAACAGTTACAAACATTGCACCAGGTGAACTATATACATCACTTGAGAGAGGTACAATTGATGCATTAGAATGGGTTGGGCCTGGAATGGATGTAAATATGGGATTCCATAAAATTGCTCCTTATTATTATACAGGATGGCATGAGCCAGCAACTGAATTACAATTCTTAGTTAATGAGAAAAAATTCAATAAATTACCAAAAGATTTACAAGAAATTTTAGTTACAGCAATGAAATTAAGTTCTTATGATATGTATATTCAAAACTATGACATGAGTTCAACTGCATGGTCAAAAATAGCTACTGAATATCCAAATATCAAAATCAAAACTTTCCCTAAAGAAGTTATGGATGCTATGAAAAAGGCAAATGATGAGCTATTAATTGAAAAAACAAAAGGTCATCCTTTATTAAAAGAAGTTTTAGACTCACAAAAAGCTTACCAAATGAAAGCTAGAGAATGGACTAAAATGTCTGACTATCTTTACTTAAAAGATAACTTATAATAAACTATAGATAATCCCCTCCTTAGGGGATTACTTATATAATAGGTAATATAAATGTAAGAAGGACGATATGTTTATCTTACCTATTTAACAAACACTCAAAGGAATTTTTATGTTGTTAAAACTAGAGCGTGGTTTCGATAAGTTTGCGGACTTTATTGGAATAATCACAGCTATAGCGATGGTATTAATGATTTTAAATGTATTTTATGATGTAGTCATGAGATACTTTTTTAGATCAGGTTCTATTGCTATGCAAGAGATGGAATGGCATCTATTCTCTGTAATTATATTAATTGGTATCTCTTATACTTTAAAAGAAGATGGTCATGTAAGAGTTGACTTAGTTTATGATAGATTAAGTTCAAGAAAAAAAGCAATGATTAATATGGTTGGTGCAATTATATTTATAATGCCAATTGCTATTTTAGTTGGTCTTGATTCTATTAATAATGCAAGAGAAGCTTATATGTCAATGGAAGGAAGTGGAGATCCAGGTGGATTACCATATAGATGGATTGTAAAAGCTTTAATTCCTTTGGCATTTTTATTATTAATTATTACAACTATTGGATTTTTCATTAAAAATCTAAATGTTTATAAAGGTCTTCATGATGCAGATGATTATAATCTAAAAGGTGAAATTGAAGGTTTAAAATGTGAATTAGCACAACATAAGTTCCATGTAGTAAATATAGATGGTTCTGACGATGTAAAAGAGAATAAAGAGAAAGGAGATTCAAAATGATTGGTATAGTAATGTTCTTTACAGCATTGTTTATGCTTATAATTGGGTTTCCTGTAGCCTTTACCTTTGCAGCAGTTTCTGTATTTTTTGGAATAGCAGCAGGTTTTATTGAAATTTTCTCTTATGCAGAAGAGGGAACAGCCTTTATGGAACTTGTTCAAGAGGGTTGGATTGAAGGTATTTCAATGTTTGAATTTATGCCTTTTAGAATTTTTGCAATACAACAAAGTACTATTTTAATGGCAATTCCAATGTTTATTTTTATGGGAATTGTTTTACAAAAAACAGGACTTGCAGAAAAACTTTTAGAATCTATGGGATTCTTATTTGGAGAAATTAGAGGTGGTGTTGCTATTTCAACAGTATTAGTTGGAACACTACTTGCTGCTTCTACAGGTGTGGTAGGTGCTTCTGTTGTTGCAATGGGAGTTATTTCACTTCCTGTTATGATGAAGTATAAATATAATACCCCACTAGCTTGTGGAACCATTTGTGCCTCAGGAACACTAGGACAAATTATTCCTCCTTCAATTGTATTAATTATCTTAGGAGATGTTTTCCAAGTTCCAGTTGGGGATTTATTTGCTTCTGCTGTTGGACCGGGCCTTACTTTAGTAGGCGCTTATATTGCATATATTCTAATTTTATCTTTTATAAATAAAGATATGGCTCCAGCAATTCCAGCAGATCCAACAAGAGGAAGTAAAAAGAAACAAGTTATTCGTGCATTAATTGATATTATTCCATCTTTAACTTTGATTATCTTAGTTTTAGGTTCTATTTTTGCAGGTGTTGCAACACCTACAGAATCAGCAGCAGTTGGTTGTATAGGAGCTATTGGTTTAGCATTAATGTATAAAACCTTCTCAATTGGAATGGTTAAAGAAGCAGCCTTAGAATCAGTAAAAATTACATCAATGGTATTTGGTATTTTAATTGGTGCAACAGCTTTCTCTATGGTATTCTCATATACAGGTGGAGAGGAGTTAGTTGAACATGCAATGTTAAGCCTTCCTGGTGATGACAAATGGGGATTCATTATATTTACAATGCTAGCAATTTTAGTATTAGGTTTCTTTATTGACTTTATTGAAATCTCATATATTATTGTTCCAATTTTATTACCTGTTGCGGATACTTTAGGAGTAAATCCTGTTTGGTTTGCAATCTTAATTGCAATGAACCTACAAACTTCATTTCTAACACCACCTTTTGGATTCTCTTTATTCTATCTAAAAGGTTGTGCTCCATCAGGGGTTAGAACATCTCAAATTTATAAAGGTGTTTTACCATTTATTCTAATACAAGTAATAGTACTTGGAATTGTTGCCTTCTACCCAGAATTCTTCGGAATGTCTGCAGATATGTAATACGGAATAAAAATTAAGAATGTCTCACTGTTTAAAATTAGTTATTAACTTAATACTTAAGCAGTGCGACAAAATGTACTCATTTATAGACGACCCACAACAAAGAATCTACACCGTTACTAGGCTAGAATAGCATATTATTATCATATCAATCAGTTATAATTAAAAATATAAAGAAGGAAGAAGGATATAATATGTTAGAAGGAAAATACCAAGACTTTTATAACAAAATCTCTCAAAAAATTTCAAAAGAGAGTATTTTTACAGATAAATTACATACATTAGCTTATGGAACAGATGCATCATTTTATAGATTAATACCAAAAATAGTAATAAAAACTGATAATGCAGCACAAGTTGCTTCAATATTAGAACTTGCAAATGAAATGGAATTAAGTGTAACTTTTAGAGCAGCAGGAACATCTTTATCAGGACAAGCAATTACAGACTCTATTTTAATAGTTACATCAAGAAACTTTAGAGACTTTAGATTATCAAAAGATAAAAAACTAATCTCTTTACAGCCATCATTAACAGGTCAAGAAGCAAATAATATATTAGCACCATTTTCAAAAAAAATTGGTCCAGATCCAGCTTCAATAAATGCTGCAATGATTGGTGGAATTGCAGCAAATAATGCATCAGGAATGTGCTGTGGTATTGCAGAGAACTCTTATCAAACTTTAGAATCAATGAAATTAATCTTTCAAGATGGAGCTAGATTAGATACAGGATGTGAAGAGTCTAAAGCAGAATTTAGAAAAACACATGGAGAATTTTTAAAAGAGTTAAAACAAATTGCTATTGATACTGTAAATGATGAAGAATTAAGAGCAAAAATTGAAAGAAAATTTAAAATTAAAAACACTTGTGGGTACTCATTAAATGCATTAATTGATTTTACTGACGAATTCCAAATCTTGCAACATCTAATCATTGGAAGTGAAGGAACATTAGCTTTTATTGAAGAAATTACATATAGAACAGTTGAAGATTTAAAAGATAAAGCATCTGCTCTTATTTATTTTAAAGACGTAAAAGAAGCATGTACTGCTGTTACCAAACTAAAATTGGCAAGACAAGCTAAAACTATTACTGTTGATGCAGTTGAACTTATGGATAGAGCAGGTCTTAAATCTATTGAAAATGATCCTGCAATGCCAGAGTTTATTAAAGATTTTGATGAAAATGTAACTGCACTTTTAATTGAAACAAGAGCCGTAAGTAATGAAGCACTTGATACTCAAATTAAAGAATTAGAAGCTTTACTTGAAGAGTTTTCAGTTGTTAGAGATATTTATTTTACTAAAGATGTAAAAGAATATACTTTATACTGGAAAATAAGAAAAGGTCTTTTCCCTGCAGTTGGAGCAGTTAGAGAGACTGGAACTACCGTAATTATTGAAGATGTTGCTTATCCAATTGAATCTTTAGCAGAAGCAACTTTAGAGCTTCAAGATTTATTTAAAAAACATAATTACTCTGAAGCTCTTATTTTTGGACACGCTTTAGAGGGTAATTTCCACTTTGTATTTACTCAAGATTTCTCAATTGATGCAGAAATCAAAAGATATGATGCATTTATGAATGATGTTGTACATTCAGTTGCAGTAAAATACCAAGGAAGTTTAAAAGCAGAACATGGAACAGGCCGAAATATGGCTGCATTTATAGAGATTGAATGGGGTAATACAGCTTATCTTATGATGAAAAGAATTAAAGAACTTTTTGATCCAAAAGAGTTACTAAATCCAGGTGTTATTATAAATGATGATGCACAAGCCCACTTAAAAAATTTAAAAGCTATGCCAGGAACAAATGAAATTGTTGATAAATGTATAGAGTGTGGATTCTGTGAACCTACGTGTCCTTCAAATGATATTACACTAACACCAAGACAAAGAATTACTGTAAATAGAGAGATATCAAGACTAGAAAAAGAGGGTAATTTAAAAGAAGCAAATGAGTATAAAGAACTTTATCAATATGATGGAATAGAGACTTGTGCAACATGTTCTTTATGTTCAACTGCTTGTCCTGTAAATATTGATACAGGAAGTTTAACTAAGCATTTACGAACAGAGCAAATAAGCCCAAGAGCTCATAATATTGCCTCAAAAGTAGCAAATAATTTTGCAGGAACATTAAAAGGTATGAAATTTGGACTTGGAGGTGCTAATTTAGTTCATTCTATTTTAGGAACTGCTAGTATGGAAACTATTACTTCTACTCTAAGAGATTGGTCAGGTGGAAGAATTCCAAAATGGTCTGCAAATTTACCAAAACCGACTTCAATTAATACAAACTTTGAACAACAAGTAAGTTTTAAGAAAATTGTTTATTTTCCATCATGTATAAGTAGAACAATGGGAAGAAGTACCAAAACAACTGTTGATGAAGAGCTATTTGATATTACTGTTAAGCTTCTAAAAAAAGCTGGTTTCCAAATAATATTTCCTAATGGAATTGATAGTTTATGTTGTGGAATGGCTTTCTCTTCAAAAGGTTTTAATGAACAAGGGAAACAAAAATCTAATGAATTAGAATCAGCTTTAAATGAAGTAAGTAATTTTGGAGAATATCCAGTACTTTGTGATACAAGTCCATGTACTAAAAAAATGATTGAAAGTTTTGATAGTAATATTAAAATTTACGAGCCAATAGAGTTCGCCTTAGAGCTTTTAGTTCCAGAATTAGAGTTTAAGAAAATAGACGAACCTATCGCTATTCATACAACATGTTCTTCTAGAAAAATGGGATTACATGAGAAATTTATAGAATTAGCAAATATATGTTCTACAAAAGTTATTGTGCCTGAAAATGTTAAATGTTGTGGATTTGCAGGAGATAGAGGTTTTAATTTCCCTGAATTAAATGACTCAGCACTTAGATTCTTAAGTGATGAAGTAAAAGAAGCAAAATTTGCTTTCTCTACATCTAAAACATGTGAAATAGGTCTAAGTGAACATGCAAATTTAGATTACAACTCAATATTCTATTTAATAGATAAAACTTCTACATCAAAAAATATTTAATCTTATTTATATGAAAACAGATATTTACCATTTTTTTGGTAAAATATCTGTTCTTTAGAAAAAGGATTAAAATGATGAAACAAAATGGAATCCTGCTTGCAGGTAAAAAACTATTACTTACTTTTCTGTTATTAACTTCAAGTTCGTATGCATCAACTTTGGATGCATTAGCTTTAGTTGTTAATGATGACCCAATTACTCTATATGACATAGAAAAAAGAAAAGTTGAAAAAAATATTACAAAAGAACAAGCAGTAGGTGAATTAGTTGATCAAGCCTTATACTCTCAATTAATTAGTAAACATAATATTACAGCAGATATCTTTGATGTAAATAACTATTTAGAAAAAATTGCAGCTTCAAATGGAATGGATTTATACACATTTAAATCAATTATAAAACAAAAATATCAAGATTATAATAAATATGAAGAGCAAACAAGAGAGCTAATTTTAAGACAAAAATTAACAAACACACTAGTTCGTGGTAATTTAAAAGTTGCAACAGAAGAAGATTTACAAATCTATTATGATAATAATATTACAAAATTTAAAATGGCTTCAAATGTAAAAGCAATACAATATTCTTCAAAAAATAAAGCAGAATTAAATACACTTAGAAGTAATCCAATGTCAAATATTCCAGGAATAAGTAAATCACCAATTGATTTAGACCAAACAAATTTAAATCCTCAATTAAGATATATTATTAATGAAACAGAGGTAAATCAATTTACTCCAGTTTTCACTTCAAATAAACAATTTGTTACTCTTTTAATAAAACAAAAAGATGATCAAGAAACAATTGCTTTTGAAGATGCAAAAGATAGAATTTTTAATATAGTAATGCAAGATAGAGAGAAAAAATATTTAAAAGATTATTTTGAAAAACTAAAACTATCTGCTGATATAAAAATAATAAGATAAAGAAAAAGGAAATAGATGTTCGAAGTTATAATAGGCCTTGAAGTTCACGTACAACTAAATACAAATTCTAAACTATTTTGTTCATGCGCAACAAGTTTTGGAGAAGAGCCAAATACAAATGTATGTCCAACTTGTCTAGGACTTCCAGGAGCATTACCGGTTTTAAACAAAGAAGCTGTTCATAAAGCTATTATGTTAGGAACTGCATTAAATTCACAAATTAATCAAAAATCTATATTTAATAGAAAGAACTATTTTTATCCAGATTTACCAAGTGGCTACCAAATTTCTCAATTTGAAGTTCCTGTAGTTGGACTTGGAGAATTAACAATCGATTTCCCAGATGGATCTAGTAAAAAAATAGGAGTTACAAGAGCTCACTTAGAGAATGATGCAGGCAAAAGTAAGCATGCTGTATCAGGTTCACAAGTGGATTTAAATAGAGCAGGAACTCCTTTACTTGAAATTGTTTCAGAACCTGATATGAGAACTTCTGAAGAAGCAATTTTATATCTTAAAAAACTTCATTCAATTGTAAGATACTTAGGAATAAGTGACGCTAATATGCAAGAAGGTTCATTTAGAGCTGATGTTAATGTATCAATTAGACCTAAAGGTGATACAAACCTAAATACTAGATGTGAAATCAAAAATATGAACTCATTTAAGTTTATTGAAAAAGCTATTCACTATGAAGTAAATAGACATATTGAAGCTTGGGAAGATGGTATTCACTCAACAGAAATTGTACAAGAAACAAGACTATTTGATCCAGAAAAGGGTGAAACTAGATCTATGAGAGGAAAAGAAGATGCCGCAGATTATAGATATTTCCCGGATCCAGATTTACTTCCTGTAATTATCACAGATGAAATGATGGAAAAATACTCAAAAATTCCTGAACTTCCTGATGAGAAAAAAGAGAGATTTGTAAAAGAGTTTGGAATTAAAGAGTATGATGCTTCAGTTATTACAGCATCTTTAGAAACTGCAAACTTCTTTGATGATATGATGAAAGAAGGAATCTCAGGTAAAAATGCTAGTACATGGTTAACTGTTGAATTGCCATCAAGATTTACAGAAGGTGTAAGTCTTGAAAACTCTCCTGTTCAAGCTAAAAAACTAGCTTCAATTGTTAAAGCTATTGAAGATGGAACTATTTCAGGTAAAGCTGCTAAAGAAGTTCTTGATTTCTTAATGGAAACACCAGATATGGAAGTTGATGCAGTTATTGAAAAACTTGGATTAAAACAAGTATCTGACGATGGAGCTATTTTAGAAATTATTGATGCTATATTGGCTGCTAATAGTGATAAAGTTGAGCAGTATAAATCAGGAAAAGATAAGCTATTTGGGTTCTTTGTAGGTCAAACTATGAAAGCATCTAAAGGTACAGCTAATCCACAAAAAGTAAATGAACTTTTAAAAGCAAAACTTTCATAAAAGAGTAAAGATGAATAAAAATTCTATTGCAGTAATTGGTGCAGGTAAATGGGGAGAGGCTCTTCATTTCGCACTTTCACAAAATCAAGAGTGTTTAATCACTTCAAGAACAAAAAGAGATATTAATAACTTTGTTGATTTAGATACTGCAATGGATTGTGAATATTTAGTAATAGCCATTCCTGCTCAACAAATAAGAGAGTGGATGCAAGAAAACTTTTTTTTTAAAGGACAAAAAATTCTCGTAGCTTCAAAAGGTATTGAAGCATCTACAGGCGAGTTTTTAAATGAAATTTATGATGAGTTTGTTCCTTCAAAAAATGTAGGTTTTATTTCAGGACCTTCTTTTGCAGCTGAAGTTATAAAAGGACTTCCTGCTGCCATTGTTATTAACTCAAAATCAAAAAAATTATATGACAACTTTGCTCCTTTTTTCCCAAGTTTTTTGAAAACTTATTATTCAAAAGATGTAATAGGGGCAGAAGTTGCAGGAGCTTATAAAAATGTACTTGCAATTGCTTCAGGTATTTGTGAAGGTTTACAACTAGGAAACAATGCAAGAGCTTCTTTAATCTCAAGAGGTTTAGTAGAAATGCAAAGATTTGGTATACATTTTGGAGCAAAAAAATCTTCTTTTGTAGGATTAAGTGGCGCAGGAGATTTATTTTTAACAGCAAGCAGTACGCTTAGTAGAAATTATAGAGTAGGACTTGGCCTGGCAAAAGGAAAATCTTTAAATGATATATTAGAAGAGTTAGGAGAAGTTGCAGAAGGTGTTAAAACAGCAGAAGCTATTCACATGCTTTCTTCAAAACATAATATCTATACTCCTATCGCATACGAAGTAAAACAAATTTTAGAGGGTAAAAATCCCTTAGAAAGTCTTAAGGACTTACTAAAAAGTTAAAATGCAACTTATCCCATTTTTTAACTTATCTTTAACACTAATTCCCCTTATTTTTGTATGGTACTTTTATAAAAAATGGACTAATAATAGTACTGAAATAGTTATTTCAACGCTTAGAATGTTAGTTCAGTTAATAGCCATTGGATATTTATTAGTTCTTATTTTTGAAACAAAAAATATATATCTTGGGATTTTTATTATCATCTTTATGATTTCAATATCTTCTTGGATAAGTCTTAGAAATACAATTGATAAAACTCTTACTCATTATAAACAAATATTTATTTCAATTACAATCTCAGGACTTATAAATCTTATACTTATAATTGGATTTGTTTTAGATTTAGACTCACTGTATGAACCAAGATACGTAATCCCCCTTGCAGGTATGATATTTGCAAATACTATGAATGCCTTATCTTTAGCAATTGAAAGATTTGAAAAAGAAAGACAAAGAGGGGAAGAGTTTGAAAAAGCAAGAGAAATAGCTTTCAAAGCTTCTATGATACCTCAAATAAACGCTTTGTTAGCAGTTGGTTTAGTTGCACTCCCTGGAATGATGACAGGTCAAATCTTATCCGGCGTTGATCCTTTAATTGCTGTAAGATACCAAATAATGATTATGACTATGGTTCTTTCAAGTGCAGGAATAAGTGCAATAATCTATTTTTTATTAAAAGAAAAAAGTATTTAAATTAATTTTTATTTTTTTCCTTATGTATTTCACCCCATAAATAAAGCTCTTTAATAATAGGTTTCAAAGTCTCTCCATATTTAGTAAGAGAATATTCTACTTTTGGAGGAACTACAGGATAAACCTCACGATGAACTATTCCATCATCTTCTAATTCTCTTAATTTTTGTATTAACATCTTTTGAGTAGTTCTTGGCAGCATTCTATGAAGTTCTGAAAATCTTTTTGTATCACGTCTTAAATACCATAAAATAAGAATTTTCCATTTTCCTGCAAGTACATCAAGTGCTGTTTCAACCGGACATTTTTCTATTTTTTTTTCTACTTCTAAATCTATTTTTTTTGTCATAATTTTTCCTATAGTATCTTTTTAGATAGTACCTATCTTTTTTGTGAGTTCTTGCTCTTTTATTATATTTTAGCTAAAGTTTCAGTATAAGTAAAGAGAAGAGTAAATTTTTATTCGCTTTAGGATTTTATTACTTATAAAAAGTGGTAATTAAATTTAAGTTCTTTAATAAGAACTAGATAAAAAGGATTTTATATGAAAGCATATGTAGTTGAAAAAATTGAAGACAAAAAATTTGAATCTGGAATTCAAGATATAGATATTCCAAAGATTGAAGAGAATGAAGTATTAATAAAAACAACATATTCATCTTTAAATTTTAAAGATGCACTTAGTTCTGTTGGAAATCCAGGAGTTACAAGAGTATTTCCTCATGTAACAGGAATTGATGTTGCTGGTGTTGTTGAAGAGTCTAATAGTAGTGAATTTAAAGTAGGTGAAAAAGTTTTAGTTACAGGATATGATTTAGGAATGAATTCAAATGGAGGACATTCAGAATTTGTAAAAGTTCCTGCTTCTTGGCTTGTTAAAATACCAAATAACATAAGTGATAAAGAAATTATGACCTATGGAACTGCTGGTCTTACAGCTGCACTTTCAGTAAATGAATTATTAAATAATGGAATTACTCAAGGTAATGTTTTAGTAACAGGTGCTACAGGTGGAGTTGGAAGTATTGCTGTATCAATCTTAAGTAAGTTAGGATTTGAAGTAACTGCAATTTCAGGGAAAGAGGAAAAAATTCCATTTTTAAATGAACTTGGAGCAAAAGAAGTAATCTTAAGAAAAGATTTCGATGTAGAAAATAAAAGACCTATGGGAAGTGAAAAGTTTGATGGAGTAATTGATACAGTTGGAGGAAATATTTTAGCAGAAGCACTAAAATTAATTAAATATGATGGAGTAGCAACTTGTTGTGGATTAACATCATCTCCATCATTAGCAACAAATGTTTTCCCTTTTATTTTAAGAGGTGTAAGATTAATTGGTATTGATTCTGTAGAATGTAAAAAAGAGAAAAAAGAAGCTGCATGGAAAAAAATTGCAAATGAATTTAAAATAGATTCATTAGAAAATCTTGCAAATGAGATCTCTTTAGATGAAATAAAAGAGGCTTATGCTGCATTATTAGCAGGAAAAGCAGTAGGTAGATATTTAGTAAAAATTTAAGAAGTACTATGTAAACATCTTTATTGATGTTTACATATTCTCAAAACACTTTTTTATATATCTTGTAAACTCTAAAAAAAGTTTACTTTTATATTTATCTTTATGATATACCATAAATAACTCTCTATCAAAATTCAAATTCTTAATTTTAATTTCAAACAGTTTTTTTTCTTTTAGCTCCTGTTTTACCGCAAGTTTGGAGATACAAGTTAAGGTTTCTTTATTATTTAATAAAATACTTTTAATTTCTTCAAAGTTAGATATTTCCATTATAATATTTATTTCATCTTGATATTTTATTTTACTTAAAAATACTTCTCTTGTAGCAGAACCTTTTTCTCTTAAAAGCCAATTATATATATATAACTGATCAATATAATATTCTTTTTTTAAAAGTTCTTTATTTGATGAAACAATAATTAAAGAATCATCACATACTTTTTCTTTTATAATATTAGCTTCATTAAAATCACTTTCCACAAAACCTAAATCAATAGAAGAGTTTAAAATTGAATCTAAAATCTCTTTTGTATTTTTTGAATGCTTACTTATATGAATATCATGATTTGAGATAAACTTATAAATAAATTGAGATAAGTTTATACTATTATAAGTTTTACTTGCTGATATTTTTAGATTGCCTTTAAGTTTATCACTAGAAAAACTCTCTTTTGCATGTAAAAGTTCTAAAAAAGGCTTTAAAGATTTTTCTTTAAAAACCCTTCCTCTTTCATTTAAGACTAACTTTCGTCCTATTCTATCAAAAAGTTTTTCATCAAGTTTTTTTTCCAATGAATTAATACTAATTGATATTGCAGATTGAGTTAGATTAAGTTTTTTTGCTACATTTGATAAATTTGTTTCTTCACATAATTTAAAAAAAATATCAAACTCTTTGAGAGTTATCATATATCTACCTTATAAAAAATATTTATCATTATAACAAAAATAATTAATTTTACAAATATATACTAAATTACTATAATATCAAAAAAGGAAAAAAATGCAAAGATTTAAAGAGAAAAACTTTTATATTGCAATAGCATTAATTTTTATACTAACACTAATTGCAAAGTTAATTTCTGATTTTGATTATTTCCATAACTTAGGTTTATCATTATTAATTATTTCAATTTTATTAGGAATGTTTATTACTAATATCTTAAAAATAAAAATAGCTGATAAGTTTCATAAGGGTATGTCTTTTTGTACAAAAGAATTACTAAGAATTGCAATTATTTTTTATGGCTTTAGGTTAACTTTTAATGAGATTCTAAATATTGGATTAGAAGGTATTTTATATAGTATTTTTATTGTAGCAAGTACATTTATTTTAGGATATTTCATGGGAACAAGAGTTTTAAAAATTGATAAAGAGATAAGTATTTTAACAAGTGCAGGAAGTGCAATTTGTGGAGCTGCTGCTGTATTAGCAACAGAAGGCGCTTTAAAAAATAAAGCCTATAAAAGTACTATTGCTGTTTCAACAGTAGTTTTATTTGGAACTATTTCAATGTTTTTATATCCTTATCTAATAAAAACTGGATTATTAGCATTAAATGAACAGCAAATAGCAATATATATTGGAGGAACTTTACATGAAGTTGCACATGTAGTTGCTGCAGCAAATAGTTTTGAGAGCGAAATAGTACAAGCTAATGCTGTAGTTGTAAAAATGTTAAGAGTTATGCTTTTAGCCCCATTTTTAATAATTATATCTATCTTTTTAATAGAAAAGAAGCAGAATAAAAAAAGTAAAATAACAATACCTTGGTTTGCCATATTATTTATTCTAGTTGCGGTATTTAACTCTTTCTCTTTTTTACCTAAAAATACAGTTTTAATAATCAATGAAATTGATACTTTTCTTCTTGCAATGGCTATGATGGCCTTAGGTTTAAATACAAATCTAAAGAATATAAAAGATATAGGTCCTAGACCACTATTTTTAGCATTGATTTTATTTTTTTGGTTAATACTTGCAGGATTTATTGTAATAAAATATATAAGTTTTTAAAATTAATGTAGATTTAGACTTAACTTAACTCTTATACTCTTCATATATAAATTTTGTTGTAGTATCAATACTTTCTACTTTTAAAACTCCATTATATTTTCGTGCAATTTGAGAACTAAGGTACAAGCCAATACCAACACCTTTGTTCTGTTTTTTTGATGAAACATTTGCATTAAAAATCTCATCAATTATATTTTTAGCTATTCCCCCTGCATTATCTATTACTTCTATATAGTTTTTTTCACTGTCTGTATTTATATTTATCTCTATAAATCTATTAGTAAAAGCTATATTATTATCATTAAAAGCATCTTTTGAGTTATTTAAAAGATTTAAAATAAGATGTTTAAACTCATTTTCCACACCAACTATAGAAAAATTCTCTTTTTCATTAATCTTTATTTTTATCTTATTATTTACAAAATCATCTTTTATTAAAAGTAAAACTTTTTCTATCATTTCTTTTACATTAAATACTTCTGTATTGCTATTTGGTCTAAAAAATGTACTAAACTCATTTAATGTTGCCATCATATGATTTATATTCATAGATATTTTTTCTTTAAACTTATCCATATACTCTTGATTTACATTTCCATTTTTAAAAGTTTGTGTTAAGACATCAACTCTAAGATTTATTAGATTAATTGGTTGTTTCCATTGATGAGCAATTGCATCAATCATTTCTCCCATTGAAGCTAGTTTTGATTGATGCATTAAAATTTTTTCTTTTTCTCTATTTTTTTCTATCTGTTTTTTTACTTCTGATTCTAAATTTTTATTTAATCTTACTAATCTTAAGTGGGTACTTACTCTAGCAGTTAATTCTTGAGGATAAAAAGGTTTTGTAATATAATCAACTCCTTTATTTTCAAAAGCTTTTAAGATACTCTTTTTATCATCAAGTGCTGTAACATAAATTATAGGTATTTCTGTATGCATTTTTTTTACTGTTTCAAAACCATCTAGTTCAGGCATATTTATATCCATCAAAACTAAATCAATTTCTTGGGTATTAACGATTTCTATAGCCTTAAATCCATTTGTAGCAAAGACAATTGAAATATAATCTATATGCTTTAATACATCTGCTATAAAACGTATATTGGTAGTATTATCATCTACAATTAAAACTTTTTGTTTATTCATAATTAATCTCTTTTAAAAAATAAGAAAACTCTTCTATAGAATTTTCTATTTTTCTTATATCAAAATCATTTGCTGCCATACTTAATTTATCAGCAAATTCTATTAATGTTTTTTCTTCATATATTTTAGCAAAGTCATGTAAATTATCAGTAAATAATAAAATATCCTCAGGTGAACACCCTTGCGAAGCCTTCTTCCAATACTTATTTATATTTTTATCAAATTCATCTTTAAATATATTTTCAAATTCATAATTAATTGATAAAGCTTCGTTATTAATACTATCTTTTTCTTTGAAATTAATTGTTTTATGAGCTAAAAAAACTCTTAATTCTTTTAATAAAGTATTATAAGTTGCAGGTTTGGTAAGATATCCATCAAAGATTTCTAAGCTATTAATCTCTTTTTCTCTTACAGAAGCTGTCAATGCTACTACTGGTATTTTATTACAGTTTATATCATTTTTTAATATTTTAGTAGCTTCAACACCATCTAGAATAGGCATTTTAATATCCATCAAAATTAAATCCGGATTTATTTCTTTTGCAATTTTTATTGCCTCTTTTCCATTTGAGGCTTCATAGAAAATGATATTTTTATTTTCTAGAGATTCAATAATAAGTTTTCTATTTAATTCAATATCATCAACTAAAAGAACACAAGCCCCTTCAAAATTAACATCAATATTTTGTTTTTTATCTTCAATTTGTTTTTTATTATCTATAATCTTTAAATTATTTAAATGAATAGAAAAAGTTGAACCTTCATTTTCTGTACTTTTAAGAGTTATATCTCCATTCATCATCTTTATAAGTTTTAAGCATATAGCAAGTCCAAGTCCTGTTCCACCATATTGTCTATTACTTTGACCATTTTGTTGTACAAAACTTTCAAATATTTTTTCTTGTTCTTTTCTTTCTATACCAATACCGGTATCTTTTATATCAATAATAAGATCAATTTTTTTCTCTTTTTCATTTTCTTTAAATTTTAAGATTTTAAGATTTATTTCAACATAACCTTTGTGAGTGAACTTTATTGCATTTCCTAGAATATTTAAAAGTATTTGTCTTAATCTTATTTCATCTATAAATACAAAACTTGGAAGAAGCGGATCAATAATTAATCTTAAGTCTAATTTTTTATTTTTTGCTTCTTGTAAGAAAATCATTTTTACATCATTTAACATAGGTTCTAAAGAGACCTCTTCATATTGAACTTCTAATTTCCCTGCTTCAATTTTTGATATATCTAATATATCATTTATAATAGCAAGTAAAGTATCTCCACCTGAAGTTATAGCTTTTAAATAACTCTCTTGCTTCTTATTTACTTTACTTCTAGTTAAAAGCTCAGAGAAGCCTATAATTGCATTTAGTGGTGTTCTTATTTCATGAGACATATTAGCAACAAATTCGCTCTTTATTTTATTTGCAGTTTCTGCTTGAGCCTTAGCTTCTGATAACTCTTTATAATCTCCTTGGAGTTTTTTAGTAAAATTATTAAACTCATCAACTAATTCTCCAAGTTCATCATCACTATTTTTTTCTATTCTTTTTGAGAAATCTGGATTCCTTGCAGCAATATTTTTAACAGAACTTAAAAGCTCTTTTATTGATCTTTTAGTAGATAAAGATAAAAACATAGTAAAAAAAAGAATAAAAGCTAAAGAAAGTACACCTATAATAATACCAAGATAAAGAATTTTTTCTCCATATTGATTTGTTATATCAATTGTTTTATATAAAGCACTTTTTTCTTTTTCTTGAAAGTTTTTAAATACTACTCTTGTATTATTTAAATAGTTTGTCATCTCTTTTGTTAATTTTTCAACTGCTTTCCAATCTTCATCAACTATTAACATTTTTTTTGAAAGTTTCATACTTGTATCAAAATATATTTGAAAATTTTCTTGCATATTAAGTATTGTTTTTTTATCTATGTCCAAGCTAGCTAAATTTTGAAAGTTTTGAAAGATATTTTTTTTATACTCATTATTATTTTCAAGCCAGGCTTCTTCTCCTGCAACAACTGCATCTTCAAATACTCTTATAATATTATCTAAAAGGATTAAATTTTCATTTGCAATATTTAAAATTGGAAAATGCTTTTGATAAACAGAATCCATATACTTTTTGCCTTCTATTTGTTGCATATAAATATTAGCAATATAAAATCCAAATAAAGCCATTGCTAAAAGTGGTGCAATTAACATTTTATGAAAAATTGATAATTTAAAAAACATTATTTGATCCTCATTAGTATTTTTAAATCACTATTCACATCTTTATAAGGAATATATGATATTGCATTTTTATTGCCTTGTACAAAGTTAATTACTTCTTTTATAGATTCTATTTTCATAGGAGGTTGGCCTCGTCCTGTAAATATCATCTTTGTCCAATATTTCTTTAGTTGTTTTTCATTTTTATTACTTATCTCTTTATAAAACTTAATTTGATAATCTTTATTTGTATTCTCTACAAGGATAGCTCTTTCTCCTGAAGGAAGAACTTTTGTTTTTGCCAAAAAGATTTTTGAGAGCATTTTTTTTGATATATTATTAATATTCGAATCTTTTGATACTATTACTGCTAAACTATTTGCATAAAGATTTATACTAAATAAAATAGATATAAAAATTTTAAAATATAACATTAACCGTACCCATGAAAATATCATCACTTCTTTTTTCATCATTTACATTATTGTATTTAAGTCTATCTCTTTCATGTGAAAAGCTTGTTTTGAAGGCAATATTTGCATTATAATCATATCTTAAACCTAAAGAAAATCTTTCAATATATTGTTCTTTAGTATCTTTTATTTTTTTATTTTTTAAAGCAAAATCTTTAAAATCTAAGTTTTCTTTTGAATATAAAAGATAGGGAGTTAGATCTTTATAACTATACTCAATTGAACTATAATATTTAATAGAATTAGGGAAGATACTTGAAAGTTCTGATTTTGTAAGACCTGCTTTAAAAGTATAATCATCTAAATAAATTTCTGTTTCTAAAGAGTACATATTAAAGTCTATATTAGTGTCAACACCCATAAAGTCTATATTCTCATTTATTAATGATTTTGCTTCTAAATATCCAATATTTAATATAAAATCATCATGAGTAGTCTTTAATGTTAAGCCAATTAAATCATCAACTTTTCCTTCACTTACCTTGTCTCTACCATCTTTTAATTCATTTTTTGATTTTCCAAAAGAGAGTTGCGCTAAAAAATCAAAATTTTCATATGAAAAATTTTTTAAAAGTTCTGCACCCTTGAAATCTTCGCAGCCAAAAACACCATAAGTTCTTAGTGGAGACTCAGTCCAAGTATAGGTATATCCAATATCACCTGTTTCAGAAGCTTTGAAAACAGGAAGTTGAAAAGATCCTAATCTAAATGTGATATCATTTATAAAATAATAATCAATATATAACCATTTTAATTCACTTTCATAATCTTCTAAGGAGTTAGAGTGTTCAGCTTCCTTTAAATGTAATTGTCCTGTCATAGAAATATTATCATTGAGTTGATATCTTCCTTGAAAACCACCTGAAAAATTTAAACTATCTCTTTGATTATTCTTAGAGTCTGTTATATTCATATTCCCATAAGCATCTAATCTAAAAGAGTCTGTTAATTGTTCTGCATTTAATAATGTAAAACTAAAAAATAAAACTATAAGAATTTTAAAAAATAAACGAGGCATTATTTATCCTATTTTAGTGATAAGAAAATACTAGCTAAACAGCTTAAACAGAAAGTAACAAATAAACTAAAAGAAGAAGAAATTGTTACTTTTTATTAACTTTAGTAAATTAATCTTATTCAATTATACAATTTGCATCTTTTAAGATGTCTATTTTATTATCTTTTGCATAATCTTTTCCCCAGTCATGTAAATTTTCTAGAATGGGTATTAATTTATGTCCATTTTTAGTTAATTTATATTCAACTTTTGGAGGAATAACAGGATAAACAATTCTTTCAACAATACCTACATCTTCCAATTCTCTTAATTGTTGAGTTAGCATTTTTTGTGAGATATTAGGAATAAGTCTCTTAAGTTCACCATTTCTTTTTACATCTTTTTTTAGTGCCCAAAGTACCATTCCCTTCCACTTTCCACCAATCATATCAGTTGCTAGTTGAAAAAAACAGTTATATTGCTTACTTTCCATAATTATTCCTAAATATTTTTTGCAATTTTATATGAACTCTTATTAATAGTTACTTAAAGGTAACTATAAAACTATTTAGTATGTACTTGACACTTTTTCTCTATTAAGCTAAAATTCCACTACAAAAAAATAACAAAAGGATATTATATGTCAGGATATATAGAATTAACAGCAGACAATTTTGAAGAAACAATAAATAATGGAGTATCTCTAGTAGATTTTTGGGCACCATGGTGTGGGCCTTGTAGAATGATTGCTCCTGTAATTGATGAATTAGCAGGTGAGTTTGATGGAAAAGCAAACATTTGTAAAGTAAATACAGATGAACAACAAGATTTAGCAGTAAAATATGGTGTTAGATCAGTTCCAACAATTTTATTTATGAAAGATGGAGAAATCGTTGATCAAGTTATTGGTGCTCAATCAAAACAAGCATTAGCAGAAAAAATTAACGCACAATTATAATATATTTTAGGTAGTAGAATCTTTCTACTACCTAGTAATTTAACTCCTCTTTCCAAATATCTTTCTAGTTAAAAAAGAAATTTTTAGATAAAATTACCAAAATGTAAAGATACATAGGAAAAATCAATGCAACAGTTTTTAGAACAATCAAAAAAAATAAGTAGAGAAATTGCTACTTTAAGTGGTGAAGTGAAAAATAAAGTCTTAAATGAAATGGCAGATGCTTTAATAGAGCATTGTGATTTTATTGTAAGTAATAATGAAAAAGACATGAGTGTAGGTAGGCTAGGAAATCTAGATGAAGCACTTTTAGATAGACTTTTACTAACAGGTGATAGAGTAAAAGATATGGCACAAGCTATTAGAGAAATTGCTACATTAAAAGAACCTGTAGGAAGAACTCTAGATGGATGGGTTACAGACTATGGTCTAAATATTCAAAAAGTTTCTATTCCAATTGGAGTGATTGGAATTATTTATGAAAGCAGACCAAATGTTACTTCAGATACAGCAGCACTTTGTTTTAAAAGTGGGAATGTATGTGTACTAAAAGGTGGGAAAGAAGCTGAACACTCAAATAATGCAATTGCAAATGTATTAAGATCTGTTTTATCAAAAAATAAACTTCCTGAACAAGCAATATCTTTACTGCCAGATTCAACTAGAGAAGGTGTCGCAAATTTAATCAAGCAAGATAAGTATGTTGATTTAATCGTTCCAAGAGGTGGTTCTGCTTTAATAAAATATGTAAGTGAAAATGCAACTGTTCCAGTTGTTAAACATGACAAAGGACTTTGTCATGTCTTTATTGATAAAGATGCAAATCATGAAAAAGCGATACAAATTGCTATAAATGCAAAAGTATCACGACCGGGTGTTTGTAACGCAATGGAAACCTTATTAATTCATAAAGATGTAGCTGCATATATTTTACCTCCGCTTCATGAGGCATATGAAAGATATGGTACAGAAGTAAAAGGTTGTGATTTAACAAGAAAATATATTGATATTCAATGTGCAACACATGAAGATTATGATACTGAGTATCTAGCAAATAAATTAAATATCAAAATTGTAAACAATGTAGAAGATGCTATTTTTCATATAGGGAAATATGGTTCAGGACATTCTGAAGCAATTATAAGTGAAAACTACTCTGTTGTAAATAAATTTTTAGATGAAGTAGATGCAGCTTGTGTATATGCAAATGCAAGTACAAGATTTACAGATGGTGGAGCTTTTGGATTAGGTGCAGAAGTTGGAATCTCAACAAATAAACTTCATTCAAGAGGACCAATGGGAATCAACGATTTAACAACATTTAAATATAAAATTCATGGAAATGGACAAATAAGATAATGTCAAAAAAAATATATTGTATAGCTTCATTTGAAGCAAAAAAAGGTAAAGAACAAGAATTATTAAGAGTGCTTCAAGCTCTTGAACCAAAAACTTCAAGAGAAGATGGCTGTATTCAATAT
Source organism: Halarcobacter sp. (assembly GCA_041583235.1). GTDB lineage: Bacteria > Campylobacterota > Campylobacteria > Campylobacterales > Arcobacteraceae > Halarcobacter. Next base: position 12,451 of record JBFHGG010000024.1, on the reverse strand, counting down.
ATTGTTACAAAACATATAGAACACGAAAATGCAATGGGAAAATCTTTTCCTATTGTATTCAATGAAATCTGGGAATCAAATGAAGCCTTTGAATTACATTGTAATAAACAATATATTGTGGACTTTTTTGAAACACATTGTGTAGCAAAAAATGGTCTTGTAAAAGATTTTAATGTTTGTGTTTACAGTGACGAAGTAAATTAAGACCTAGAATTTAAACTATCTAATAATAAATATTAAGATTTATTATTAAGTAGAGTTTTAAAACAAACTACTACAATTTAAGTTTATAAAGGATTCTTCGTGAAATATTTAATTCTATTAATATTCTTACTATCTAATATTGCATTTGCTAATATAGGAACAATATCTTCTTTCAAAGGAAGTGTTGAAATACAAAGAAACTCTTTATTTATAAAACCCTCTCTTGGCCTTGAAATAAAAGAAAATGATCTTATAAATACAAAAGAAAATTCAAATATAATAATCAAGTTTAAAGATAATACTATTATAACTCTTGGTAAAAACTCTACTTTTTCAATTAAAGAATATATTTATGATACAAAAAATACAATAAATTCAAAAACAGATTTTTCTTTTTTAAAAGGTACTTTTAAATCTGTAACAGGAATCATAGGAAAAATTCATCCAGAGAAATTTAAACTTCGTACTAAGACTGCAAATATTGGAATAAGAGGTACAACTATTATTGCCAATCAAGAGATCATTGCTTGTACAGCAGGGCAAATAAATGTATCTAGTAAAATTAAAACACTTAATCTTTCAAAAAATCAATATACAAAAATATTAGATAAAACAGATACAGCTCTTACTTTAAATGATGAAATACTAAATATTCTTTATAATGGTTTAGCTATTGATATTTATAGAAAAAATAAATCAGAAAAAAATGAAAGATTGATTTTGTTAGAAGATACTTTAAAAAAAGCCACAGAAAAAACTGAAGACAATGGTAGTGGAAATTCACAGGGTCAAGGAAATGACTCTGCCGGAAACCAAGGACCCTAGTTTTTAATAAAAAAGTAAAGGTATAAAATGTTTAAACAAATTAAATACTCATTATTAACATTTAGTATAATATTCTTTCTAACTTCTTGTACTACAAGTAATAGATTAATTACAATAAAAGATAAGAAAACAGGACAAACAATATTTCTTCCAATTATTGAAGAGATTGATATTAAACTAATGAATCAAGATAATGTTATTTATAATATAGAAGATGTTGTTTTAGGATATAAAAACACTTCATATAATCCTTTTGATTCCAATATCATTTCAAATAGTTTTCTATCATCAAATAAAAAATTCAATACTTTATATTCTGAATTTTCTAAAAATGGTGTAGAAAAAGATATATTTCAAAATGAATTTATGACTTTTACTGATGATTCAATTCTAGGAATTCTTGCAAAAGAGTATGGAATGAAAGTTGTAATAATTAATAAAAAAGATAAGAATATAAATGAACTTGACTATAAAAAAATCGATATAAATTTCTCTAAAATCCAAAAACATAATTTATATAATGCTTTTAAAGAAACACTCAAACATTATAAAGAACAATTAGTAAGTAAATAAGAAGAGATAATTATCTCTTCTTATCATATTATTAGTTTTCTGAATTTCCAGGATTACCAAACATACCACCCATATTTTCCATCATATCTTTCATCATTTTTTGTTCTTCGGGAGACATATTTTCCATTTGTTTTTTCATCTCTTTTTGTCTTTGTTCTCTAATATCTGACATAGATTTAATAGGATAATTTGGAAGAGTAAACTTTTCATCATCGATTGAAATATCAAACTTAGCACTAGTTGCTAATTGTGTATGGCTTATTCCCATTGCTGTACTTTCTATTTTTAAAGGTACTGCTTTATATATACATATCTTAGTACCACTTAATTCCCATACATCACATTTATAACCTGCTATTTTTTCACTTCCAACTTTTTTACCACCAAGAGATTTTAAAGAATCTTCATCTTTATTTTGGAATATTTCATCATCTTCATCAAGTAAGATTGTTTGTTTATAAATAACTTTATCTTCTAAATCTACACTATAAACTATTCCATTTTCAAACTTTGTGATATCTTCTTCAAGCTCTTTTTGTCCCATAATATCTTCAGATGTTTTTTCTCTTGATAACTCAATAGAGCCATAATCTTTAAAATACAAAAAACTTTCACCTTGTAGTTTAGTAGGCATTCCCATCATTGAACCACTACCTGAAATCTTATATTGAACTTCTCCTGATTTTACTAAATATCTTTTCATATCTGCAAATGAAAAAGTAGCACTTAAAATTAGTAAAAACATTAAAATATAACTTGGTTTTTTCATAACTTCTCCCTTTTATATACCTTAGTAATTATATTATTTAGTAATTAAAGAAGTTATAAAGTGTTGATTTAAAACTCTATCTTGAAGAAAGAGCTAATTTAACAGCCAAAGCACCCAATACTAAAGAGGTTAAGATATTCATATACTTAACAATACTTGGTTTTTCTAAAAGTTTTGAACTTAACATATTTCCGGCAACTCCAATTGAAGAGAATACAATTACTGTTAAAATCATAAATATTATACCTAGTGTAATCATTTGAAGAGGCACGTTCCCATTTTCTGGACTTACAAATTGGGGAAGAAAGGCTAAAAAGAAAATTGAAACTTTAGGGTTTAATACATTCATAAAAAAACCTTTTACATAAAGTTTTTTAAGTTCATTACTTGAATTTTGAACAGATAAATCTAAGGGAGCATTTCTATATTTAAAAGCTTGAAAAGCTATATAAACAAGATATGCAGCACCTGCATACTTTACAATATTAAAAGCTATTTCAGAGGTCTTAAAAATTACTGAAATCCCAAATGCAGCAGCTGCTGTATGAATAACAATACCAGAACACAGACCTAAAGTAGTAATAATTGCTGCTTTTTTACTTTTTGTCATACCTTGAGTTAATACATAAATATTATCAGGCCCTGGAGCTAAACATAATAAAAATGATGCTGCTATAAATAAATATACATTTGAAAGTTCTAACATTATACGTCCTTTAAAAACAAAATTATAACAAAACTTTCTAATAATATTTATATACCACTAAATGAACACTAAAAGTAATTAGAATAAAAAACAAGGAGAAAAAATGTCATACTCAAAAAAAAGATATATAACTTATACATTAATTACTTTTTTTACAATACTAATTCCATTTATAAAAATAAATGGAAACCATTTACTGCTTTTATCTTTTGATAAATTGCAATTTCACTTCATAGGTTTTGTTTTTAATATGAATGAGCTTTATGTAATGCCATTCTTACTAATATTCTTATTTATTGGTATCTTTGCAATAACTGCAATATTTGGTAGAGTTTGGTGTGGTTGGGCATGTCCTCAAACAATATTTAGAACTATATACAGAGATTTAATTGAAAGTTTTGTTTTTGGTCTTAGACGAATTAAAAATAAACAAAAAGAGATTGATTATATGAAAAGAAAAAATATACTAAAAAAATATATAGCAATTTTTTTATGGGGAATTTTATCTTTATTAATTTCTACAAACTTTATGCTCTATTTTATTCCACCTGAAGATTTTTTTATTTATATTCAAGAACCAAAAGAACACTATCTTTTATATATGTTTATCTTAAGTATAAGCATGTTTTTAATATATGATATTATATTTATAAAAGAAGATTTTTGTACTTATGTTTGTCCTTATTCTAGAATTCAATCAGTTCTTTATGATGATGATACAAAACAAATAGTTTATAATACCTCTAGAGGTGGGCATATTTATGAAAATTCTGCAAAATCAATTTTTGATGTAAAACAGTGGAGCAAAAATGAAGAGTGTACTACATGTGAAGCCTGTGTAAGAGTTTGTCCTACACATATTGATATTAGAAAAGGTTTGCAAGTTGAGTGTATTAATTGCTTAGAATGTTCAGATGCTTGTTCTACAGTTATGGGAAAATTAGGAAAAGCTTCCTTAATTGATTGGGGTAGTACAAATAGTGTTTTAAAAAATAAAATAAATCCTTTTTTATCAAAAAGAAATACTCTTTACATAATATCTCTATTATTGTGTATTATTTTTGCTGGTTTTTTTGCCTCTAAAAAAGAAGATTTTTTAGTAAATATCAATAAAACTACAAGTTTATATAAAATAAGAGAAAATTCTGAAGTTAGCAATAATTATATTTTAAATTTTCATAATACAAGTAAAAAAACATATACTTTTAATATAGAACTTATGGATAAAGAGAATTTTAAAGTAAGAAGATTTAAAGCTATAAAATTAAAACCTAAACAAAAAACAAAAACTGTACTTATATTACAAACTAAGAAAAGATTACATTTATCCGATAAAAAAAATACTGCTATAAAAACAAAAGTTGTTTTCTTTGCTAAAGAGAACCCTAAAATAAGAGTAAAAAGAGATATCTCTTTTATTTATCCAAGAGCTGACTTACTTAAGTAACTTTTTCAATAAAGAGGGAGAATACGGCTCCTTCTTTTTGATTCATCACTTCGATTCTTCCATTAAAACTCTCTTCTATAATCATTTTTGCTAAATAAAGACCAAGTCCTGTTCCTTTATCTTTTGTAGTAAAATAAGCTTCAAATATTTTGTTTAAATTTCTTTTATTTATTCCCCCTGCATTATCTTTTATTTTTATTATTACTTCAGCCTCTGTTGAGTCTATTTCTAATTTTATATATGGGTTTTCTATATTTTTTAAAGCTTCAATTGCATTTGAAATCAAAGATAATAATACTTGTGAAAACTCATTTTTTATTCCATAGATTTTAATATTTTCATCCACTTTAAACTCACTAATAAAATCTATATTACTTTTCTTTAAATCTGCACTTAATATTGTAAAAACATTATCAATTGCATCTTTTATTCTAAAATCTTCTTTTATTTTAGAAGGAGCATAAAACTCTTTAAAATCATCAATTGTTTTTGATAGAAAATCTAATTGTTCATTTGCTTGATTAACTTTTTTATCAAAATATTCTTCATCTAATTTCTTATTCTTATATCTTTTATTTAGATTTATAATAATATAAGATAAATTATTTAGAGGTTGTTTAAACTGATGGGTTATGTTTGCTATCATTTCTCCTGATTTTGCAAGTCTTGATTGATGTAAAAACTTATTTTCAATATTTCTACTTTCTTTTAAGATAGCACTATATTTATATCCAACAGAAATAGTAAATAAAATTGCTTCAATTGCAAAAGCTAATAAAACAATATCTAAAAAACCAATAGCTTCATAATAGGATTTAAAATCTGAAATAAAAAGAAAAAAGCAAAGAAGAGACCATCCTGATACATAAATAAAAGTTGGATTAAAACCTTCTTTTATATTAAATGCCACAGAAATAAAAAGAATTGCGTAAATAATTGTATAAGGAAGATATTCAAAAAGCAGATAATGATAAAAAGCCGTAAGAATTATCACATTTAAAATAAGAGTATTAAAAAAGAGTTCTTTTATATTTTTCATCTTAGGCAAAAAATTACCCTTATAAAAGCTTACTGCAAAGACCACAGAGGCTAAAGTTGCAAAAAGCAAACTAAGCTGTTGCACTCCAAAGGAAATGTTAAATAAGCCACTATATGCAAGAATATATATTAAAGAAAATATTTGCATTAGACAATAACTAATATAAAAAATCTGTCTTAAATAAATATACCTAATAAATGTATAAACTATTGTCATAATAACTATTCCAAAAGTAATGCCATAAGCTAAAACCATATTTAAATCAAATGTCAATTTTATATCCTGATCCTGAGAGATTTAATATTAAATCCTTTGGCAACTTTTTTTTAAGATTTTTAATTAAAGTCTTAAGAGCATCCTTACTCATAGAACTTTCATCCCAAACATAGTTCTCTATTTCTTCATAGCTAACATATCTATTTTTATTTTTAATAAGAAGAAGTAATAAGCTAAGCTCTTTTCTTCTAAGTTTTACTTCTTCTTTATTTGTAAACAAAGTTTGATTATATAAATCAAAAGTGCAATTTTTATCCAAATTAATTATATTTAAGGTATCATTTTCTATACTGTTAATACATAATTCCAAAGCTTTTTCTAATTCTTTCTCTTTTATTGGCTTAGTAAGATATTTTACAAGCTGTAACTCTATTGCACTTAATAAATAATCTTTATCTGAATAAGCAGTCAAAACAATAACTTGAGTTCTTTTATCTTTTTCTCTAATTCTTTTTATAAATTCTAAACCATTTAATTTTGGCATTTGTATATCTGTAATTATAATATCAGGATTTACTTTTTCATATAATTTTAGTGCACTTAAGGCATCAGAAGCTTCATATATATTTTCAAAATAGTTTTCTAAATATTCAATTCCATTTTCTCTTGCAATATCATCATCTTCTACATACAAAATTTTGATTTTTTTATTAATTTCATTAAGCATTTAATATTATATCTTAATTTCTTTATGTTAAAATCTTAAGATACGAAGGATTTAAATGAGAACATATAAACCTATTAAAAAGAATATTCTTGCAACATCTGTAATAAAAACACCTCTTGGGGATATGTTCTGTGCTGCTACATCAAAAGGTATATGCCTTCTTAGTTTTTTTGGACAAGAAAATCTAGAAAAACAAATAGAAAAAATACAGCTCTTTTTTGAAGCAGAAGCAATTCCTGCACACAATAAATATTTTGAATGTTTACAAAAAGAGTTAAATGAATATTTTGAAGGCAAACTTATAGATTTTACAATACCTTTACAACTTCTAGGAACACCTTTTCAACAAGATGTTTGGAAAATATTAAGAAGTATTCCTTATGGTGAAACCATATCATATAAAGAAGAAGCAGAGCTTCTTAAAAAACCAAATGCTTCAAGAGCAGTTGCAAACGCAAATGCAAAAAATATGATTTCTATTTTAATTCCTTGCCATAGAATAATCCAAAGTAATGGGAAACTTGGAGGATATTCAGGAGGAATAGATAAAAAATACTTACTTTTAGAACTTGAAAAAAAGCATTATCATAAGGTTCCAAGAGAAAAACACAAACACTAATAAAGGCTAAAAAATGAAATTAACTGCACTTCAAACAAAAACAACGAAAGATTTTAAGAAAAATCTAAAACACCTAGTAGAACTAATTTCTTCATGTGAAGAAGATTCTTTTATTTTAGCTCCTGAACTATGTTTAACAGGATTTGCATATGATAGAATGGATGAAGCCTCAGAGTTTGCAATAAAAGCAAAAAAGAAAATAAAAAAACTATCTGAAAATAGAACAATAGCTGTAACTTTTATTGAAAAAGAAGATTTAGATTATTTTAATACTCTATATATTTTTCATAATAAAAAGATAATTCATAAGCAATCAAAACATAGACTTTTCCCACTTGGAAATGAGCATGATTTTTTTACCTCAGGAAAAGAAAATGATATGAAAATATTAAATATAAATGGTATCAAAGTTGCAGTTCTTATCTGTTTTGAAATAAGATTTCCCCAATATTGGCTAAAAGTATTAGGAACAGATTTAATATTAAATCCTTCAATGTGGGGTATAAAAAGAAAAAATCATTTTGAAACTATGACAAAAGCACTTGCTGTTGCAAACCAATGTTATGTATTAACAGCTAATTCAGCTGACGATAATATGGCAAAAGGAAGTGGAATTATTACTCCTTGGGGTATTGAACATAGAGCTGATAAAAAAGAGATTATCTCTCATACTATGGACTTAGAAGAGATTAAAAAGATTAGAAAATATATTGATATAGGATTAAAAAATTATGGAAAATAGCTCAATTATATTTATATGCTTAGGAAATATTTGTCGTTCACCACTAGCAGAAGAGATTGCAAAAAAATATGCAAAAGAGTATAAATTAGATTTAAAAATTGATAGTGCAGGAACAGGAAGTTGGCATATAGGAGAAGCTTCTTGCTCTGATTCAATTAAAATTGCGAAACAAAAAGGAATTGATATTTCCCATCAAAGAGCAAGACAGGTGAAAAAAGAAGACTTTTTAAACTTTGATTTAGTAATAGGACTTGATGACAATAATGTTAGAGATTTAAAAAAACTAGGCTGTAAAAATCCAATGAAACTTGGTGATTTTGGAGCAAATGGAGAGGATGTTCCTGACCCATATTTTTTTGATGGATTTGAAGGTTTTGATAAAGTTTATGAAATGATTGATATTTGTGTAAAAAACCTTATTCAAAATAAGGTTTTAAACTAGAAGATTATATTTTAGAAAGTGTTTGAGCTTGCTCTATCCAGTTGGATTCTTTTACTTGATTATCTTCTAAAGTAAGGTATTCTTCAACCCAATGAGAGTTTTTAGCACTCCATTTAGCTATTTGATCAAAATGAAATATTCCAAGTTCATTTAATCTTACTTCTAAATCAGAATCAATTCCTTCTATTTCTTGTAAATTATCTTTTCCCATTGGTCTTGGAGCAGATCTAATTAGTGGCTTATTATAAATATTTCCGCCAGCAGCTCCTCCATGAGCTGTTATACTATTATAATTAATATTTCTTTCTCCAGCAAATGCCTTTCCAATAACTATTCCAATTAAAAAACCTATAAATGCCGCAATTACTAAACATAATACTATTTGAGATGCTATTTCTATCACTTTTCTATTCCTCTACTATATTAAATTCTACTCTTCTATTTACTTTTGAATAACCATTTACACTATTTTTCACAAAAGGAATATCTTCTCCATATCCCCGTGAAATAATTCTATCTTTATCAATTCCTAAAGAGATTAATTTTTGACTTACTGCTTCTGCTCTTTTTAATGAAATTGATTGATTAAGTTTACTAGCTCCAATTGCATCAGTATGTCCAGCTACTTCAATTTTTAAGTTATTAAACTCTTGTAAGATTTCAAATACCATTTCAATTGTTTCATTACTTTTATTAGTAGGTATAAAACCTCCTCTTGTAAAAGAGACTGGATTTTCCTTTACATAATCACTAATCTTGATTTGAAGCTCTTGAGTTTGCTTAGATAACTCTTCAATCTTCTTTTCATCTAAAGTTCTAATATATTTACTATCTGTAGTAATCAAGGGTATTTCAGGAACTTCATTTAGTATATTTGTTTCTGTTTCTTCAAGGCTAGTACTATTCTTTTCATTTTCTAGATTTTCACTATTTTCATTATTTATAAGTTCCTGCTCTCTATTTTCTAGAATTGAAGAGTCTTGTGTATCATTCTGTAAAGCTTCAAGATTTTCATTTTTTTGCTCATCTATATTTACATCATTTACTATTATCTCTTCACTATTTTTACTCTTTAATAATTGGGAACTTTCAACTTTTTCTGTTTCAAAATCATTAACTTCTTTCATAAGATTAGGAAGATGTATATATACACATAAAATAATTAGAATAATCAAGGATAAAAACAATAATAAAACTTTTTTTTCTGCACTCATTTTAATATCTTTAAATTTTTTATTTATTTTATCTTATTCTTTAGTAAAAGAGTTTAAAGTACATAATAAAAATGCACTTTTATTTAATTCTAAAACCTAAGTTTAATTTTTTTGCTTTAATATATAATTTGTAAATATACTTTTAAAGGATAATTATTATGAAAAAAATACTTTTTTTAATTGCAACTATCTCTTCACTTTTTGCACTTCCTGAAGAGTTTGACAAAGATCGTTATGAAGTAGGAGAAAAGATTTTTGAAAAAAAATGCTCCGAATGTCATGTAAAATTTATGGATATTCAATTATTAATGAAAAACTTTATTCTTGAAGATAATAAGTTATTAAATTTAAAAGCACCAACAGGGAATGAAATATCCTTTAGATTAAAACAGCAAATTGGAAGTAAAGAAGATGTTGAATTCCAAATTGAAGAAGATATTGATTTTGTTAAGGATTATCTTTTTAATCCTGATAAAGCAAAAACAATTTGTCTTGAGGGTGTTATAAAACATTTTGATACAATGCCTAGTATGGAAGGTAAAATATCTGAAGAAGAGATAGAAGATGTAACTTTCTTTTTATATTTTCTAGAAGGTTTTAATGGAGTTAATGAATTTTATTTCAAAGAAGAAGAGTTTTAAAACTCTTCTTCTTTTATTTTTTTATGTATAAATATTCTCTTTCTTTCTTCTAATATAAGAAGTAGTGAAATATATTTCTCTTAAAAAAAGTAGTAAAGCAATAATCAAAGAAGCCATAGCTAAGATAAATAAACCTGAAACGACTATAGAGCTATCAAAAGAGAATAGTTCACTAAAAAAAATAGTAAAAATAACTAATGCAACCATTAATCCAGTTGCTGTACAAAAGAAAATAGCAAGATTTGTATTTTCCATTCGCATAACTAAAAAGTCTCTTCTTTTTGTAATTTTATCAGCAGAATAATTTTTTTCTCTTTTTTCTTGAGAGTTTACAAAACTATCTAATTTTTCCAATTTATCTATAATTCTTGTTAATCTTCCTATAAAAACATTTAATAAACCAGCAACTCCAGCCAGGAGAAACACAGGAGCAACAGAGAGTTGAATTAATGTTGAAATAGTTGAAACAAAATTATTACTATCAGCAGGCAACATATTTTGACCTTTTATTTTAATTTTTTGAATCTTACTCTTAGTATTCTTATTTTTAATTAAATCCTTTGATTAACAATTCCTTTATAAAATAGTGATAAACTTTCAAAAAAGGCTAATTTATGAAAAAAATATTACTTATTTCACTTATTTTTATAGCTTCTTCTTTATATGCAAATCAAGTTGAAATTGTAAAAGTAACAGCAAACTGTGAGAAAGACCAAACTTGTAGATTTGATGTAACTTTAAAGCATGAAGATACAGGATGGAAACACTTTGCTAATAAATGGGAAGTATATACTCCAAAAGATGAATTATTGGCTACAAGAACCTTATATCATCCTCACGTAAATGAGCAACCTTTTACAAGAAGTTTGGGAAATGTGAAAATTCCAAAGGGTGTAAATAAAGTAATAATAAAAGCTCATGATAATGTGCATGGATATGCAAAAAAAACTTACGAATATACAATAAAATAAAAGGCTAAATTATAGATACAATAAATTTACAATACATAGATGTATTTGATGATAATAAAACAAAAGATTTGATTTTTTCCAAACACTTGATAAAAAAAGATTTTAAAGAAGCCTCTTTATTTGCTCTTTTAGTTGATGGAGAATCTATGCAACCTGTGATAAACGATAAAGCTGTAATTGTAGTTGATTTATCCAAAAAATCTTTTGTTGATGGTGATATTTTTGTTTTGTACTATGAAAATAAAATGTGGGTCAAAAAATATGATTTAAAAAGTAAGAATTTTGTTTCTATAAATCCATTATTTTCACATTTAGTTTATTCACAAGATGATGTTCATATTGTTGGTGGAGTTCTAATAACATTCACAAATCTATAGAATTATATTTTTTCTATTTTATAATCTAAAAAATCTCTTATACTAAAGGTTTTAAAAGGTTCTAATCTTTTGTAAATAGCTTCTTTTTCTTCAAGGGTATTTGAGCTTTCATATTCTTTTTCTAAATCTAGTATTTTCTCTAGATTGTTTTTGATTTTAGTGACTTCTTCTAGAGTCATAAGGTCATTATATTTTCCATGTCCTACATAGAAAAGTATCTTTCTTAGGCTCTCAAAGAATTCTTTGCATTCTTTTTCTATATTCATTTTTTGCCTTATTTATATTCTTTTTAAAATAAGTTAGTTTAATAAAAACTCTAACATTAAATTCAAAGGATTTATTTATTATATTTATGTAATAATATCTTAATTAAACTAAGAGAGGTGGAAATTAGGGATTCCATATGCCTTGAACTTTTAGCATAACTGCGAGGCGTAACCAGTTCAGGAAAGATGCGGGGAGGTTCTCTCCCGCCTCTTAGTTTATTATAAATTCTTCTTTTTTTATTATCACAGTGTTTTCTTTATTAATAAACTTATTTTTTATTTGAGTAGGGTAGTTTAACTAAAGCTGTTTTATTTATTACTTTTTGGTGGCAAAAAGTAAAACAAAAAGCCACCAGCCGAGTTGTCAAAGCTAAAGTTCCCTACAGTTTTTTAAATATCTTCTGACCTGCGAAACTCAATAGAAAAGGTACATTTAGTACCTTTTCTATCTCAGACATTCTCGGTCTTTTTCGAAAATATTTATAAAACTTCCGGCTTTGACAAAGGCCGGGATTCGACCTCTCAACTTTTCTTATATAATAAGTTATTTGCTATATTTTCTTTATCAATAAGCAATATATTAATATATATATGCAATTTCTTCTTAATCATTTTATAAATTGTTTTATAATGAATATTCTATGCCATCAAATCTATCAATAGTTTTGAAATT
>JBFHGG010000023.1:0-34865 GCA_041583235.1 Halarcobacter sp. | reverse complement strand
ATTTTATATTTACAAGCAGTAGGAAGATAATATGAGTAAAAAAACATATGTAGAACTTTTTAAAAAATATGAACTCTATAGAAGTGATATCTATATGTTAACTGAAGAAAAACCAGCAGAAATTTTATTTCTTTTTGAAGAAGTTTGTGATGAGTTGATAAAAGAAAAAGCAATTAATAATCAAATTCCTGAAGAGTTTGTAAATAATGCAAAAGTTTTCACTTCACAAAATACTTTTGCAAACATATATTTTTCTGATATAACAAACAGAGCCTTCTTTTTAAGCGATTTAATCGACTTTCTATCATTAATTAAAAGTGCTAACAAAACTCAATAAGCTTCATTTATATCTTATGGAACACTATTTGCATATATCCTAATAAATTAATTGAGGATGTGAAATGAGTAGTATAAAAATTACATCAAATACTTCTAGTGAAGGAATGATAAAAGTAGCTTTTGCAACTAAAGACTTAGAGAACATAGATTCCCACTTTGGTAGTGCAAAACAGTTTGCAGTATATGAAATTAGTAAAACAGATATCAATGTTTGCGAGATAAAAAAAGTAATTGAAAAAGATACAGATAAAACTGTAGCTTTACTAGATGATATTGATATTGTCTATTTTACAAATGTTGGTGCAATTGCAGCAGCTAAGCTAATTAATAATGGAATTTTTACAATTAAATATAAAGAAGTTGTATCAATTGAAGAAGAAGTTAAAAAACTTCAAGAAATGTTAAATTCAAATCCCCCTCCATTTATCAAAAAAATTATTGAAAAAAAGGCTGCATAATGGAAGCTAAAAAACTTTTTTTAGAAACATTAGTGGGTCAAATTAGAGCTTTAGATCAATTTGGTACTTGGGTAAATAAATCTGATGAAGATTTAGTAAAAGAGAAATATGTAAGAACAAAGGAACAATTAAAAGAGATTCCTATTATTGCAGATATTGATGAGATGCAAATTCAAGATATTAGGCTTATTTTTCAAGCAGTAGCACTCGCATTTGAAAAAATGACAGGTGTAATGTGTTCTGTTGTAATGGAAATGAGTCATGAAGGTTTTGGTCGTGTTGTAGTTTTTGCAAATGATATTGTTTTATGTGAAAAATATTTTAAAGATGCTCATAGATTTTCATTTAGAACTTTTGAAAAATTAGAAGATGAAGGTGAAAAATACTTAATCAAAGCTCAAGAAAAATATAAACAATATAAAAGTTAAGAAGGAAGAAAAATGTCAAATGTTGGAATTTTTTGTGGAACAGCTGGTGGAACTTCAATGATAATTGCTCAAGCTCTTGCAGAAGCTTTTGGAATTGATGAAGATGATTTAATAAATATGGAAGAAGATTTTGACGATGTGGAACAAATGCTTAATTATGACGTTCTATTTATTGGAAGTTCTACTTGGGGACAAGGAGATGTTCATCATGAATGGGTTGACCCTCAATTAGAAATTGAATCAGATGGTATAGATTTTTCAGGAAAAACTGTAGCTTTATTTGGTGCAGGAGATTGTGTAAAACATGGTGAACATTTTTGTTCTGCTTTAGGAAAGTTATATAAAACATTTAAAAATGCAGGTGCAAATGTAGTAGGTTTTGTTGATAAAGATGATTATAAATATGAGTATTCACTTGCGCAAATGGAAGATAAGCTTTGTGGCCTTGCAATTGATCAACATAATGAAGAAGATAAAACAACAAGTAGAATTGAAAACTGGATAAAGAGTTTAAAAACTCAAATTCCTGCATAGATATTTTAAAGGATAAATTATGACAGTAGATGAATTTTATAAATTAAGAGATACTGAAGATTATTTTAAATTTTTTGACATTGAATTTGACCAAGGTTTAATTAATGTAAAAAGATTTCATATGATGAAAGAGTATGGAACCTTAATCAAAAAAGGTCTTGATTCTATTAGCGAAGAGAACAAATTATTGGAATTTTTAAAATTTTCACTTTTAAGAGTATATGGGGATTATAAAAATGGACATGCTCCTAGTGCCGCTGATGTATGGAATATGTATGAAACAGGAAAACTAGATGGCTGTTCATCTTGTGGTACACAAACTGCAGGTACTTCTACAGGAGGATCTTGTGGCTGTTAAAAATGGTGTTGAGCATGAAAGTATAGTTGATGCTAACACTTTCTTACATGATAGTGTGACGGCAGGACGTTCTGGAAAAGATGAAGATAAAGCTAAATTTGGTATGGGACAAAAAGTAAAACTACTTAAAGAGATAGTTAATGATGGAACATATCCCCATGCTCCTGTTGGTACGCTTTTAATGCCTGAAGGTGCAATTGGGTACATAAAGTCTATTGGAGAATTCTTACAAGTAATTCGTGTATATGAAGTTCATTTCTTAGGACTTATGGATGTACCTGTAGAAGTGGTTGGATGTAGAGAACATGAGCTTGAAGCTATGGAAGATTATAGAGACGAGGTTGAAGAAGAGCTTGAATTTATGAGAAAACATAGAGAAAAATATTACAGCAAAGATTAAGATCATAACCAAGTCAAATGAAAGAGTTTAAAGAACTTTTTCGTATGGCTTGGTATATAAAAATAGCAATCTAGAAATAAAGGAGAAGAAAAGATGGCAAAAGTTATATTTATGCATTTCGATACACAAACTGATGGTGTTTATGATGCAAAGATTGGTGAACCGATTGTTAGGTTAGCAAAAGAGAAGGGAGTACCACTTCCATCTGATGCAAAAGATTATGCAAAGAGTTTAATAAAAGTAGAAAATTTGGCTGATGAAGAACCTACTAGTTATATGGAAGATGAAGAATTAGATGTATTAGTTGAACTTGGTGCTATTAGTGCTGAAGAGGCTGTTCAGTGTCAACAATTTACAATTAGTCCAAGAGTTAGAATTGCACCTATGATGTTAATAAAAGGTGATATTTTAGTAAAACCATACATATCATAGAAAAGCGAACTCGTTCGCTCTTTAGAGTTTGCTACTTTAACTGAGATTTATTTTCAGTGCAAAAGTAGTTATATAATATTATGTCCCTTCCAAATTGGGACAATTTTTAAGGAGAAGAAGAAATGACAACAAGAGTAGAAATAATAAATGATTTTTTAGCAATTAATGTAAAACCAGGAAGCACAATTCAAGATGTTGTTGAAGCATCTGGTTCTGCTTTACCATTTGGTTGTAGAGATGGAGAATGTGGAACTTGTGTAGTTGAAATAGAACAAGGAATGGAGTTTATATCTCCTATTAATGAAAAAGAAGTAAAGGTTATAAAAGAAGCGTGTGCTGGAACTTGTACTGATAATACAAGACTTTCATGTCAAATGAAAATCGTTAAACCTAACGGTATAATTAGAATTAAGTACTAAAAAGTATACAATATTTTGTCCAAATTTTTAAAAAAATTGGGCAAAATATATACATAAAACTATGGCACTAAATTTTACGACATCAGTTGCACAGAAGCAAAACCTTAACTTATCACTAAAATTGTGGCTACCAATGCTACAATCATCATTGCAAGACCTAGAGAAACACCTAAAAAATATCTCATATGAAAATCCATTTCTAGAGATTAAAAAACCTAAAGAGTTTTACAATAATTTCTTGCCTCAAGGAACTAGTGGGGAGTTTATTGAATCTTTAGTTTTATATGAAGAATCTTTAAATGATAAAATTCATGAACAAATCTGTTCACCAAATTTTCCAACACCAAATTCTCAAAAAGTTGCACTTGAAATACTTTGTGATATAAATGAACATGGTTATTTTGATGGTGATATTGATAAAATTGCAATAACCTGTGGTGTGTATAAAGAGTATGTTGAATCTATAAGACAAAGGTTTTCAAGACTTGAACCCTCAGGAGTTGCTTCACTTGATTTATCAGAATCATTTTTATTCCAGTTAGATGCTTGTGATAAAAAAATTGATGATGAACTCTATGCTTTTATAAAAAAGATTATAAAAGATATAAGTCACTTAGACAAATATGCTGCACATCATAGATTTGAGGATGCAAAAGATGTGATTAAATATTTTAATAATCCCCCAGCTATTAATTATATAAATACAAATATCCAAGTTATTCCTGATTTTTTTGTAGATATTGGTGAAGATATTAATATAAAAATTAATCATGCGTATTATCCCGATATTGAAGTAAAAGATGCTTTTTCAACAAAAAGTAGTGAAATAAAACAGAAATTAAAAGAAGCGAGAGATTTGGTAAATCTTTTAGATTTACGAAAATCAACCCTGTATAAGATTGTTCTTTTAATTGTAGAAAAACAAATATCATTTTTTGTTGGAGGAGAGTTAAAACCTTACTCTATGCAAGAATTAGCTCACGAACTTGGTTTTGCAGAATCTACTATTTCAAGAGCCGTTGCAAATAAACATATTGAGTGTAGTTTAGGAGTTTATCCTCTAAAGTATTTTTTTACAAATGCAGTTAATAATAAAGATTTATCATCTTCTCAAATAAAAAATTATATAAAATCTTTAGTTGAATATGAAGATAGAGAAAAACCATTAACAGATCAAAATATACTTGATATGATTCATGAAAAGTTTAACCTAAAAATGGTTAGACGTACAATAACAAAATATAGAAAGATGCTTGATATTCCATCTTCAAAAGAGAGAAAAAAACTTTATAAAGTGGAAAATATGTAAATAAGAGCTAAATTATGTTCTTAACTTCCTTCGCAAAATTAATATCATATATATAAATCTTAATTTTATTATTTCACTAATCTTACTATTTCTAAATTTCTTATGCCTCTTATTTTTATTCAATTTTTATAATAATCAAAAAGGGGGAATAAAGATTGCATTATATTAAAAAATTAAAACAAGGAATAGAGATGTCAACACCAATGGAATATATAAAAAGTAACAATTTAGACTGGCAACCATCATTTAATGGAGAGTTATCTGATGGAATGAAGGGATATAGAGGTGCATTAATTATTGAAGAGGGGAAACAAATAAGTTCAGATAGAAAACTTCCTCCTAAAATACAAGCAAGACAAGTAATTATGATTTCAAAAGAAGAGAAAATTAAATTTTTTGCATGTGAACTAGAAAGCTTTAATGATTTTAAACCAATGTTTGATAGATATAAACAATTTTTTGATTCTGAAAGTATTAACTTATTATATGTAACTGATTTAGATGGAAATGGAACTTTTGTTTATGAAGATATAAAGTTTACAGCTATTATGCTTGATGAGAGTTCGGTTTGGAATGAGCTTTTAGATTTAGCATCATTAGAAAAATCAGATATGAAACAATTTAAAAAACAAGATCAAAAAATAGAAAAGCTTTATAAAGAACTGTTAGATACTTTAGAAGAAGAAGCACCTAAAACATATGAAGATATGTGTGAACTTGTGGGTGAGAGTTCAAAACAGCTAATGGGAGCTGTTTAATCTTAATTTGAAAGAGAGGTAAATTTACCTCTCTTTTTTTGCCCCTTAACTTCCAATATAAATTCGCTTTCTTCACAGAAATAAATGTAGCTCGTATAATACCCCATTTTTTTATTTTCCCTATTTTTTAATATAACTTAAAATCCATAAATTAAAAAATCTAAATAGTTTTTGATTTCCTCTTTTTCTTTTTCTTATGCTTTGATTTTTTCTTCTTTTGAACTTATTTGTAAATAAGATTGCAAAGCTTCACGAATGATTTGTGTTTTCTTTTTACCTTAGTTTTTTGCTGATAAATTTAGTTCATTAATGAGTTTATCCTCTAATGTTATTGTCATTTTTTTAGTCATAATAATCCTTTAGCATATTTTTTATAGTTTTTATAACTTTTGCTGTGATGATATAAAATCAAAAATCCTCTTTAAAATCTTAAAATTTACAAAAAAAGTATTCATTTTACAGAAGTGTAAAGAAGACAAAAAATATCCTATTTTTGAGTTTTTGAAAATAGTATACTCTTGAAAAGACTATATTATAGGCTTTTTAAAGAAATTTTAAAATTTTTATTTCAAAAATTATTCTGTGGAACACTATGTGCATTTTACTATTTCGAAAACATAAACAATCAAAGGAGATAAAATGTCAGATTTAAGACAAATAGCGTTTTACGGAAAAGGTGGGATTGGTAAATCAACTACATCTCAAAATACATTAGCAGCAATGTGTCACTACTATGGTAAGAAAATTTTAATTGTAGGTTGTGATCCAAAAGCAGATTCAACTAGACTTATCTTACATGAGAAAGCACAATCAACTATTATGCAATTAGCTTCTGAAGCAGGAACTGTTGAAGATTTAGAATTAGAAGATGTATGTAAACCAGGTGCAGATGAATTCCATATGGATAACACTGATATAACAGAGGGTTACATTAACTGTACTGAATCAGGAGGTCCTGAGCCAGGTGTTGGATGTGCTGGTCGTGGTGTAATTACTGCAATTAACTTTCTTGAAGAAGAGGGTGCTTATGATGATGAATTAGATTTCGTATCTTATGACGTTCTTGGAGATGTTGTTTGTGGTGGATTTGCTATGCCAATTAGAGAAGGTAAAGCTCAAGAGATTTATATTGTAATGTCTGGTGAAATGATGGCTATGTATGCAGCTAATAACATCTCAAAAGGTATTTTAAAATATGCAAATACTGGTGGAGTTAGACTAGCAGGTCTTATTTGTAATGCAAGAATGACAGATAAAGAGTATGATTTATCTAAGCACTTAGCTAAACAAATTGGTACTCAAATGATTCACTTTGTACCTAGATCTAATCACGTTCAAAGAGCTGAGTTAAGAAGAATGACAGTTGTTGAATTCTCACCAAACCATGATCAAGCAATGGAATATAAAGAGTTAGCAAGAAAAATTATTGCTAATGATTTAAAAGTAATTCCAGCACCATTAGAAATGGATGACCTAGAAAACCTATTAATGGAATTTGGATTAGAAGAAGAAGTAGACGAAGAAAACTTAGGACAAAAAGAAGCCTAAGCTCTTTTGTCTTTTAAAAGATAAAAAATATTTATGAATTTTGGCTAAAAGTAAGAGAGGAACTAGTTCCTCCTTTTAGGATTTGCTTCTTTAAGGATTTTTTACAAATCTTGTTAGAAGAAGATAAAAGATAAAGGTCCCTTTAAATTTGGGACAATTTTTAAGGAGAAGAAAAAATGTTTATATGTGGATACCACTTCCCAGCTGATATGGGTAATGATGTAAGTTTTGATAAAGTAATTGAAAAAGTAGAAGATGGAACAAGTGCTGCAGGTAAAACTGTAACATTAACAAGTGAAACAAGAGAAGGTACGCTATTGGAAGAATTAACTGTTCCAGAAGGTACTTTCGCTCACACTGCATTTGTTGATTATTTTGATAATGTGGCTGAAATGGAAGGGGATACTAAAATGATTTATTATACTAATAAGTATCAAATTTCTGAAATTTCAAAAAGTGTTGATGGTGATGTAACTAAAGATTTATGTAAAAAATTAGATGACATGAACCTATACAGAGTAAAAGTAGCGTAAGCTATTTTTGCTTTTTAAGAAGGAGAAGATATGGGACCAGAAACATTAGAGAGTCAACAAACAGAAGCAATTGCTGAGATACTTGAAGCCTATCCTGCAAAAGCTAAAAAAAATAGAGCAAAACACTTAGGGGTTGATACTCCAGAAGGTGTTAAAGGTTCTTGTGATACTACAAGATCAAACAAACAAACAGTACCAGGAGTTATGTCTCAAAGAGGTTGTGCATATGCTGGTTCTAAAGGTGTTGTTTGGGGACCAGTTAAAGATATGATTCACATATCTCATGGACCTATTGGATGTGGACAATATTCAAGAGGTGGTAGAAGAAATTATTATATTGGTACTACTGGTATTGATACTTTTGTAACAATGAACTTTTCAACTGACTTTAATGAAAAAGATATCGTATTTGGTGGTGATAAAAAACTTAAGAAAGCTCTTGAGGAAATAGATGATTTATTTCCACTAAATAATGGTGTATCTATTCAATCAGAGTGTCCAATTGGTTTAATTGGAGATGATATTCAAGCAGTTGCAAAAATGCATAAAAAAGAGACTGGAAATCAAACGATTGCAGTTTCATGTGAAGGATTTAGAGGGGTTTCTCAATCTTTAGGTCACCACATTGCAAATGATATGATTAGAGATCACGTTATGCCTGATACTTCTCATAGAAAAGATTTTGAATCAACTGATTATGATGTAGCAATTATTGGTGATTATAATATTGGTGGAGATGCTTGGTCAACAAGAATCTTACTTGAAGAAATGGGTTTAAGAGTTATTGCTCAATGGTCAGGTGATGCAACTTATAAAGAGTTAGCTATTGCTCCAAAAGCAAAACTTAACTTACTTCACTGTTATAGATCAATGAACTATATTTCAAGACATATGGAACAAGAGTTTGGTATTCCATGGTTAGAATATAACTTCTTTGGACCAACTAAAACAACTGAAAGTTTAAGAAAAATAGCAGCATGTTTTGATGAAAAGATTCAAGAACAAACTGAAAAAGTAATTGCTAAATATACTGCAATGACTGATGCTGTTATTGCTAAATTTAAACCAATGTTAGAGGGTAAGAAAGTTATGCTTTATGTTGGTGGATTAAGACCAAGACACGTTATTGGTGCTTATGAAGATTTAGGAATGGAAGTAATCGGTACTGGTTATGAGTTTGGACATGGGGATGATTATAAAAGAACAAAAGAAGATTTAAAAAGATCTACTTTAATTTATGATGATGCTAATGAGTACGAACTAGAAGAGTTTGTTAAAAAGCTTAGACCAGATTTAGTTGCAGCTGGTGTAAAAGAGAAATATGTATTCCAAAAAATGGGTCTACCATTTAGACAGATGCACTCTTGGGATTATAGTGGACCTTACCACGGTTATGATGCATTTGCAATTTTTGCAAAAGATATGGATTTAGCTATGAATTCTCCTGTATGGGATCATACTACAGCTCCATGGGAAAAAGAAGAAGTAGGAGCGTAATATGCAAGATTTAGATAATATAGTAAACGGACAAAAGCTATTTTTAAAACCTGAATATCAACAAGTTTTAAAAAACAAAAAAGAGTTTGAAGGTAATGCAGGTTCTGTATCTCCTGAAAAAGTATCTGAGATTCAACAATGGACTGAATCTTGGGAGTACAGAGAAAAGAATTTAGCTAGAGAAGCAATTACTGTTAATCCAGCTAAAGCATGTCAACCTTTAGGTGCTGTTATGGTTGGTTTAGGTTTTGAAAATACTATGCCTTATGTTCATGGTTCTCATGGATGTGTTGCATATTTTAGAACATATTTCACTAGACACTTTAAAGAACCAACTCCTTGTGTTTCAGATTCTATGTCTGAGTCTGCAGCGGTTTTTGGTGGATTAGCAAATATGAAAGATGGATTACGAAATTGTAATGCACTTTATAAACCAGATATGATTGCTGTATCAACAACTTGTATGGCAGAAGTTATTGGTGATGACTTAAATGCATTTATTACAGGTGCAAAAGAGGATGCAGAAGGGGAATTAGATGATATCGCGATTCCTTATGCACATACACCATCTTTTGTTGGTTCTCATATTACAGGTTATGATAATATGATGAAATCAACTTTAGAACAGTTAAACCCAAGTAGATCTGAAAGAGTTGAAGATGAGGAAAGAATTAATATTATTCCTGGTTTTGAACCTTATTTAGGATCTTTAAAAGAGATTAAAAATATCTCAAAAATGTTCTCAGATAAGATTATTATGATTGGTGATCATGAAGAACAATGGGATACTGGAGCTGGTGAATATAAATTGTATGCAGGTGGAACTAAAATTGAAGATGCAAAAACTGCTATTAACGCAAAAGCAACTATCTCTTTACAAAAGTATTCTTCAATTGCAACTGCAAAAACTATTAAAAACAAATGGAAACAAACTTTCGAGACTTGTAATCCAATTGGTTTAAGTGGTACAGATGCATTTGTTATGAAACTAGCTGAATTAACAGGTAAAGAAGTTCCAAGTGAACTTAAAAACCAAAGAGCTAAACTTGTTGATGCAATGCAAGATTCATACCCATATATGCATGGTAAGAAAATTGCAATTTGGGGAGATCCTGATTTCCTATTAGGTTTAGTTTCTTTCTTAGTTGAAATGGGTTCAATTCCAACTCATATTGTTTGTCATAATGCTCCAAGAAAAGGTTGGAAAGATGATATGGAAGCAATTTTAGCTAAGTCTAATAGAGCTGATGAGTGTAATATTTGGCCTAATAAAGATTTATGGGCATTAAGATCATTATTATATACAGAACCAGTTGACTTTATGATTGGTAATGTTTATGGTAAAGAGCTTTATAGAGATACTAAAACTCCTTTAATTAGAATTGGATTCCCAATTTTTGATAGACATCACTTACATAGATACTCTATGAGTGGTTATGAAGGTGGTATCAATCTTTTAACTTGGATTACTAATGGTATTTTAGATCAATTAGATGAAGAGACAAAAGATATTGCTGAAACAGATTATTTCTTTGATTCAGTAAGATAAATTGATTTGTAAAAAAACTAGAAGAGATATCTTCTAGTTTTTTTTACAAAACGTTATATACTAAAGTATATAAAGAAAGATTCTTTTGAATCTTTTTTTTAAATCATCGTTATATATATAAATATATAACAAAGGAAAAGATATGGAGATAACTTCAAGTTTAACCTTAGAACTCTTAAATAAACCATTTTTACTTGAAAAAAGAATTGATTTACTTTTTGCAATAAAAAAATGTGGTTCAATAAGTAAAGCAGCAAAAGAGATTCCTATGAGTTATAAAAAAGCATGGGAAGCCGTAGATGCAATGAATAACTTATCTCCAACACCAATAGTTGAAAGAGAAATAGGTGGAAAAGGTGGAGGAGGAACTGTTTTGACCTCATATGGAAATAATATATTAAAAACATATTTATTTTTAAAAGAAGAACAAAAAAGTTTTTTAAATAAATTAAAAGAGATGACAGATATAGATACAGGAACCTTAAAAACTATAGGGAGATTAGCAATGAAAATTAGTGCAAGAAATCAAATAAGAGGGAATATTGTATTAATACAAGAAGATAGTGTTAATGCTGAAGTGTATATAAAACTTAAAAGTGGTTACACAATAGTTTCTAATATTACAAAAGCTTCAGTTATAAATCTAAATTTGAAAATTGATGATGAGGTAACAGCTTTTTTTAAATCAAGCACAGTTTTATTAACTAAAGATTTGACTTTAAATATTAGTGCAAGAAATAAACTACAAGGAAAAATTGAAAGTATAAATTTAGGAGAGATTAATTGTGAAGTGATTATTGATATTGGAAATTCTGACAAAATTGCTTCTATAGTAACTTCTTATTCAGTTAAAAATCTAAATTTAGAAGTAGGAATAGATGCAAGTGCAATTATAAAAGCTAGTGACATAATGATAGGTAAATAAAAGGAAAAAAAATGACAAAGAAAATAGTTTTAATAGTTTTATTATTGATAAGTAGTTCTTTTGCGCAAAAGATAAATATCGCACTTGCAGCAAATGTAAGTTATGCAATTGATGATTTAATAAATGCATTTAATAAAATAAATCCAGATACAAAAGTAAATGTGACATTAGGAAGTAGTGGAAAATTAACTGCTCAAATTAAAAATGGAGCACCATATAATCTTTTTATGGCTGCAAATATGAAATATCCTAAAGCTCTTTATAGTGATAAGCTTGCTATTACTAAGCCAATTATATATGCACAAGGTAGTTTGGCAATGTTAAGTACTAAAGAATTAGATTTTAAAAAAGGAATTAAGATCTTACTAGATGATAAAATTCAAAAAATTGCAATAGCTAATCCAAAAACTGCACCTTATGGAAAGGCTTCAGTAGAAGCTTTTAAAAACGCAAAAGTTTATAAAGAGGTTCAAAAGAAATTAGTTTATGCTGAATCAATATCACAAACAGTAACTTATGCAACTACAGCATCAGATATTGGATTTATTGCAAAATCATCTTTATATAGTACCAAAATGAGTATTTACAAAGAAGGAATTAACTGGTTGGATGTGAATCCTATCTTATACACTCCTATTAATCAAGGAATTGTTATTTTGAAAAATGCAAAAGATAATAAAGAGGTAAAAGCATTTTACGATTTTATTTTAAGTGATACTGCAAAAAAGATATTTGAGAAGTTTGGATATTTAGTTCCATAAACAAAATATTTAATTTATTAAGCATAAAGGAACATCTTTTGCAATATTTAAATTTAAAAGGAGAAAAAGATGACTATTGAAGAAATCATTTTACCAATAATACTTATTTTATATATAACAGGTGTGATAATGTACGCAAATTATAAGTATAAAAAAGTTTAATTTCAAGGGAACACTTTTTGCATATATATTAATAACCTTTTATAAATTAGGAAAAAGAGTAAGAAACTTCCCCTTCTTACTCTTTTCTTTTTTGTAAAGAAATCTAAAAAGGAAAATAATTTATATGTTAAAAGCTACAACAAAAAATACTTACAGTTTTGCAAAGAAATTCTCATATTATAAAGACTTTTATATACAACATAATAATTTAGTATTCTCTAAATTAGGTTTGGGAACATTTAATAAAGAACCATATAAAGAAGAAAACTATGTTTTTCATTATATAGAAGGCGTAAAAGAAGCAATAAAAAATGGAATAAACTTAATTGATACAGCAAGTAATTATAGATATGGACAAAGTGAAAAAGAGATAGGGATAGCATTAAAAGAGTTATTTAAAGAAGATTTAGTCGCAAGAGAAGAATTAGTTATCTGTTCTAAAGGTGGTTTTATTCAACTTGAATTTCCTTTTCCAAAAAATCCTTATACATGGATAGATGAAAATATAATTAATCAAAAATTAGCTAGTAAAGATGATATTGAATTAGATCAACATTGTATGACAGCAGATTATTTAGAATGGTCTTGTAAAAAATCCTTAGAAAATCTTGGAGTTAATTCTCTTGATATATATTATTTACATAATCCAGAAATGCAACTTCAAAAACTAGGTTATGAGAAGTTTTTAAAAAAAATAGAATCAATATTTAAACGTTTTGAAAAAATGGCTGATCAAGGAATAATAAAATATTATGGGGTTGCTGTTTGGAATGCTTTTATTAATGATAGATATTCACAAGAACATATTAATTTAGAAGATTTAGTTGAAATTGCTAAAAAAGTAGGTGGTGAAAATCATAGGTTTAAATATATTCAAACACCTTTTAATATTGCTAAAACATCAATCTACACAATGCCAACACAAAGTGTAAAAAATGAAAAATGTACACTTCTTCAAGCCGCACATAGAATGGATATTGGAGTAATTTCAAGTTCCTCATTACTTCAAATGAACCTATTTAAGAGCTCATTTAAAGCTGAAACAGGATATTTACTTGATTCTAAAATGGTATTAGAAAATGATATACAATTAGCCTTACAGTTTGTTCGTTCAACTCCAGGAATTATTAGTTCTCTTTTTGCATCAAAAGTTCCTGTTCATATAAAAAAGAATTTAGAGATTACAAAAATTAAAGCAACACCAAGAGCAAATTACGATTTGATGTATAGAGTTTAATAATGATATATGATGTAATTGTTGTTGGTAGTGGAGTTGCTGGATTAATGGCAGCAATAGAAGCTAAAACAGAAACAAATAAAGTAGCAATTATTACAAAAGGAAATATATTTAAATCAAATTCTGCTATGGCTAGTGGTGGAATAAATGCTGTTTTAGATTTAGAAAATGATGAAGAAATAGAGTCCCATATTCAAGATACATACAAATCTTCAAAAGGTTTAGGTGATATAAAAAATATAACTTATATGTGTAAAAGTGCTTCGGATATTATCTCTAAACTTATAAGTTATGGGGTTGTATTTGATAGAGATGAGCATGGAAATATTGCACAAAGACCCTTTGGTGGTGGTAAGCACAATAGAACATGTTATATTGGTGATAAAACAGGAAATGCAATAGTCCAAGCTTTAATAAAAAAAGCAAAAGAAGTAGGAATAAAATTTTTAGTAAATACATATGTATTAAATCTAACAATAAATGAAAAAAAAATATCTGGACTTATATCTTTAAGAAGAATTGACTCCACTGTTTTAGTTTATTCTACAAAAGCAGTAGTTTTATCAGGAGGTGGATATGCAGGTATATTTAGAGGAAATTCCACAAATGCGCAAGATTATACAGGAGATTTACTAGCTGTTTGTTTAAGAGCAAAACTAAAATTAAAAGATATGGAGTTTATTCAATTTCATCCAACAGGGCTTGCAAAAACTAATTATTTAGTAACAGAAGCAGCAAGGGGTGAAGGTGGTTATTTAATAAATAGTGATGGTGAACGTTTTATTGATGAACTTGACACTAGAGACAAAATTGCAAAAGCAATATTAGAACAAAGAAATAATGACAAAAAAGTTTTTATTGATTTAAGACATTTAAGTTTAGAACAAATACAAAAAAAACTACCCTCTTTGTATAGTGTAGGATTAAATCAAACAGGTATCGATATTAGCAAAGAGTTATTAGAAATTAAGCCAGTTGCTCATTATAGTATGGGTGGTGTGGAAGTTAATAATATGGTTGAGACAGAGATTAAGGGTCTATTTATTTGTGGAGAAATGGCTGCAAATGGGATCCATGGTGCAAATAGATTAGGAGGAAACTCTTTATTGGAAGCTACAGTTTTTGGCGAACTTTCAGGTCGAAAAGCACTTGAGTATAGTTTAAAAAATTCTCATGAAATAATTGATTACAATTATGTAATAAAAGATATAAAAACTATTGATAAAATTTTTGCAGGGGAAACATCAAAAAACTTTAATGCAATACGAGTATCCCTTGGCAATTCAATGTTTGATAATGTAGGAATTTTAAGAAATAAAAAAAGCCTTATAAAGGCATTTGATTATGCAAAGTATTTAAGAAATCAGTCCTACTCTTTGCATTGTATTAATAAAGAAAAAAGAAATAATGTAGAATTAATTTCAATTTTAGAATTAAGAAATGCATTAGAAGTATCAGAGGCTATTATTTTAGCTGCAAAAAAAAGAAAAGAGAGTAGAGGCTCTCATCAAAGAACAGATTATGAAGAAACTAATGATAAATATTCACATCATATTTTAATTAAAGAGATACAAAAAGGATTTTTTAAATTGGAATTTGATGATAAGAGTTTTTTAACAAAAGTAAGAAATTTATTAATAAATAAGGAGTAAAAAATGGCAAAAGTAATGTTAAGAGAGAGTGAAGGAAAAATTTATTTCTATTTCGCAAAAAAAGATATGGAAGAGATTATTGAAACTTTAGAGTTTAATGAAGAAGATAATTGGGGAGGAGAAGTTGAATTATCAAATGGAGAAACATGGTGGATTAAACCAGGTGCAAAAAAACTTCCCAAAGAAGAAGTTTGTAAAAAGATTAATAAATAAAACTAATATGAATATTTTATAACCAATAAATTGATTGTAAAATCAATTTATTAGATTATAATTTATTCTTAACAAATAAAAGGACGTAAAATGGCAATTTTTGATAAAACAGTTTGTGGAGACTGTCTTACATTAAAAGAGCTAACGACTCTTTATGATATTGCCTCTGTAATATCTAATCATTATGATTTAAAGACATCATTAGAAAAATCAATAAAAATATTAAAAAATTCTTTAAATTTGACAAATTGTACAGTACATGTACTTGATGATGATATGTTAGATGTATTTGCTGCTGTTGAATTAAGCAATATTCAAAAAAAACTTGCTACGTATAAAATAGGAGAGGGAGTTACAGGTATAGCTGCAGAATCAAAAGAACCTGTAGTTGTAGAAAATATTCATAATGATTCTTTATTTTTAAATAAATCGGGAAAAAGAAATTTTAATGATTTAGCATATGTAGCAGTTCCTTTAATGATTGAAGATCAAACAATTGGAGTTTTAGGTGCAACATTGACTAAAAGTACAGAAATTGGCTTTGAAGATTGTGTAAGAATTTTAACAATAATTTCATCAATATTTGCACAATCAATCTACTCTTTTCAATTAAATAATAATGAAAAAGAGAAGTTACAAGAGTTAAAACTCTATTACAAAATGGAGTGGGATTCAAAGGTTCATAATTTTGGTGATATTATTGGGGATAGCCCTAAAATGAAGCAAGTTTTTCAAGTAATCCAAAGAATTTCTGAATCCAATGTTACTGTTCTTGTTCGTGGTGAAACAGGAACAGGGAAAGAGCTTGTAGCAGCAGCTATTCATAAAAGAAGTAAGAGGAAAGATGAACCTTTTATTAAATTAAACTGTGCAGCAATTACAGATTCTTTACTTGAGAGTGAACTTTTTGGACATGAAAAAGGTGCTTTTACTGATGCAAGAGAGACTAGAAAAGGTCGTTTTGAACTTGCTGATGGAGGAACACTTTTTTTGGATGAAATTGGAGATATATCATCTTCTGCACAAGTTAAACTTTTAAGAGTTTTACAAGAAAGAGAGTTTGAACGTGTTGGAGGAAGTAAAACAATAAAAGTAAACGTGCGATTAGTTGCAGCAACCAATAGAGATTTAGAACAAATGGTAAAAGATGGAGAATTCAGAGAAGATTTATATTACAGATTAAATGTTATTCCAATTGATTTACCTCCCTTAAGAGAACGTGGAGATGATATTAAACAATTAGTAGATTTCTTTTTGGAAAAAGCAATTAAAAACCATAAAAAAGTAGTAAAAATAACACCAGAAGCCATGGATATTTTAGCTAATTATCCATGGCCAGGAAATGTTAGAGAATTAGAAAATACTATTGAAAGAATTGTTCTTATGGGAAGTGAAAATGGTATTGCAAAAAAAGAGATGCTTTTACTTTTACCTGCACTTGATGATAACAAATTAAAAAAAGAGTATAAAGCTATTCCTATGGAAAACAAAACTTTAGAAGAGATTGAAGCCGATGCCATTATGACAGCTTTAGAGAATAATGATTTTCATCAATCACATGCTGCAAAAGAATTAGGAATTACACTTAGACAAATTGGATATAAAATTAAAAAATATGGAATTGAAAATGAAATATAAGAATGAAGAATTTAAATTAACTGATGAGTTTATAGATGTAGGTTATATGGCAGAAGAAATTAATGTAATTAACTTAGAAGATAAAGAGATTTTAATTAAAAAAGCTAGTCCTAATAGAATGATTCAAATCTTTTTATCTTTTCCTTCTTTTGAAGATTTTAAGGATGAGATACTTGCATTTGATGAATTTATGAATGATGCAAAAGTAGAAATATTTTCTTATTTAATATTTAATGAAAAAATAGAATTGCCTACTTTTAAAAAAATTAAACCTGTTTTTGATGTAAGTAAAGAGTATGGGGATATGTATGGCACTGAAATTATAAGTGGAACAATGAAAGATAAGTTAACAAAAGCTTTATTTATAATTGGAAAAGATGGTGCTATTTATCATATAGATATGCCTGATAATTTAGAAACAGCTCTTGATATGGAAAGAGTAAGGCTTGAATTAAACAAGGTTTATCAATCATATACAGGAGTAGGGTGTCATGGTTAAAGTTTAATTCTCTAACCAAGTACTTAATGGTCTTGGCTTTCCTAAAAAATAGCCTTGCCCATAAGTAACACCAATTTTTCTTAACTCTTCCACATCTTCTTTTGTTTCAACATACTCTGCAACAGTCTCTTGATTTTTTAAAGAGGCTATTTCTTGAATATATTTAATTACTGCTTTATCTGTTGGGTCCGTATGCATATCTTTTACAAAACTTCCATCTATCTTAACAACATCAAAAGGCATGTTTTTTAAATATTCAAAAGAGGCCATTCCTGTTCCAAAATCATCAAGAGCAAGTCCGATTTTTTGGTTTTTTATCCATGAAATAAACTCATTAGCCATATTAAAGCTTCCAATAGCAGAACTCTCTGTAATCTCTAATTCTAATTTTTCCCACGGAAAATCAAAATATTCAATAGCCTCTTTTACTTTAGTTTGAAAATCTATATTATTTAAACTTGAACCAGCTAAATTTATATGAGCAGAATGTAGTTTTTCAATATGTGCTTTATTTTTTGTAACACTTTCTAAATATGTCCATAATACATAAATATCAATATCTGCCATAAGTTGATATCTTTCAGCAGCAGGTAAAAAATCATTTGGAGGAATAAACTTATTATCTTTATCCCACATACGAATTAATATTTCATATGAAATTTTATCACTTTGATCTTGTAAGGGAACTATATCTTGTGCATATAATTCAAATCTTGTTACACCCTCTTTTTGAAGAGCTTTTTTTATCTGTTTTGCAGTTTCTACTTCTGTTGAATATCTTATTATATTCTCATCACAAGCATCATAAATATGTGACTTATTTCTACCTTTTGATTTAGCAGTAAGAAGAGAACCTGAACTTGCAGTTAAAAGCTCTTTTAATGTAAATTGAAATGCTTTAAAATGAAGTAATGAAATAGAAGCAGAAACACTAAAGGTATCATTTTTATTTGAGAATCTAAAGTCACTTAATTTCTCTAGACTTTTATCTAAAAGAGCTTTTCCATTTTCAAAATCATCATCTTTTAATAAAACCATAAAGCCATCACTATCAACTCTTGCAAAAATAGAAGCTTTTGTTAAGATGCTTTGATAATGAATTACTAACATTTTTAAAAGTTCATCTCCTACTTGGCTTCCTGCTGACTCATTTAAGAGTTTAAATTGATCTAATTCAATAAATAATAGATTATATCCCTTTTTATTTTCAGTTTTAAGAGCATCTTTTAGTTCATTTTCTAAAAAGTATCTATTATAGATATTTGTAAGTTGATCATGAGTAGCTTGAAATTGCAAGAGTTTTGTAGATGTAGATATTTGTTTCATCAAACTATTAAAGCCATTAAATAACTCTTTAATTTCATTATTAGCATTTGTATTAATTTCTATAATTTTATCTTTTGTGGGGTCACTTTTTCTCATTGCTTTTAAAAGATTTATAAAAGGTCTAATATAACTTTTTCCTAAAAATAGACTCAAAATAACACCAAATAAAAATGCAAAAGGGAATATTGTCAAAATTGTATTTCTTATTTGTTCTTGTTTTATTTTAAAAGAGCTTAGATTTACATCTACTAAGGTATACCCAAAATCATAACCATCAGCAAGAAGTCTATTTTTTATAAATAAATTTTCAGAAGTAAAAAGGGTATTTTTTTTATTAATGGTTTGCATAATTTCATTAATACTTGTAATATTGCCATATTTGTAAATTGCATTATTTGATTCATCAAATAGAAGCATGGCATTTATATTTTTAAAAGCTGATAATCTAAAAGTAATATCAGAAAGCATATCTGCACTTGGATTTAATAAATATTTTAATAAGTCATTATTTAAAGATTGAGTAATTGCTTTTGCTTCAATTATTGCATTTCTATTATTTTCTTCTTTTTGAATTTTTAATACAAAAAATAATGTGGCTGCTTCAACTACAATTACAATTAAAGACATAAATATTATTAATTGTATTTTTATGCTAAATTTATTCCACACAATTAATCTTTTTTAGATAAGTTTACTATTGGAAGATTTATATCATTACCCCATTCTTTCCAAGATGAATCATAATTTGCTACATCATAACCTAATTCTCTTAGTGCAAAATAGTTAGCAGTTGCAATTTTCCCTACTGCACAATATATAATGACTTTATTATCTTTATTAATATTTTTGTAAATATCTTTTAGTTCATCAATATCTTTTAAACTTGATTTAAATAAATCGGTTTTTATATTATTTACAGCAGGAATATTTATAGCTTTAGGAATATGACCAAATCTTTTTGCGACAGACTTTTTACCAATGTAAGAATCATTCTTTCTTGCATCAATTATTATATTTGATTTATTTCTTGTTGCTAATTGTGTAGAAAACTTAGTTGCAAGTCTTTTATTATTTAAAGAAATAATATAATTACTTTTTAGAACTTTTTGTAATTTTGTTGATGTTTGAAACCCTAAAGTATCCCAATAATCAAAACCTCCATTTAAAAGTTTTAGATTTTTAAAGCCATATACTTCAAGAGTCCAAAAAACTCTTGAGGCATCAAAAAAAGTCCCATCATCATAAATTACAATTTTGTCATTAATATCTATACCTCGTTCTCTAATAATTTTTTGTATTCTTTTAGGTTCAGTTATTTTTCCATCAATTGATAAATCTTGAAAAGTTAAATTTGAAGGAAAACTTTGAGCTTTCTTTATATGACTTTCATTAAAATTATCTATGCTTCTTGCATCAAGGATTTTATAATTATTTAAATTTGTTGATAACTCTTTTAATTCTATTCTTAGATTATTTGCATAAATACTAAGATTTGTAAATATCAATATAAATAGGATATAAACACTTTTTTTCATTTCTTCCTCCAGGTTCACTATTTAATTATTTTATCATAATTTAATTATATTTTATAAATCTTATATAAAATCTTTATATAAAATATTGTGGAATAGATTTTGCATATGTAAATATTAAATATCACTATAGGATAATTAATGGAAAATATAGTAGAAAAATTAAAAGAAGGAGTACTTATTCCTTTTTTAGGAATGGGAATTTTTAGAGACACTATTACAAGTGATGGAAATTCTTTACCTTATGATAGTGATTCTATGATACTTGCTTTAAATAACGGTCGGGCAATGAGTCCAAGACTAATGTATGAATATAGTCGTGCAGCAATGAGCTTAGAACAAAGAAAAGGTAGAGAGTTTATAATTCAAATGACAAATCATATTTTTTCTTCAAAAGATTATGAATTACCAAATGCATATCAATGGTTAAAAGAGATAAAACCTAAGTATGTTATTGATACAAATATGGATGATAGCTTGCTAAAAATTTATAGTGATGTTGAACACTTTTTAATAACAGGAGTTTCACGAATAACTGCTGATTATGATAGGTTTCTAATTTACAAATATACTCCTTCTAGTGGTGAATATGTAAGAATAGAAAAAGAAGAGTTAAGTCTTGACCTTCCAATCTTATTTAAACCTATGGGTTCAACAAAACCTGAAATGAACTTTATTATTTCAGATGCAGATTTTGTTGATTGGTTAACAGAAGCTATGGGTGGTTTTGCCTTACCTAATATTTTAAAGGATTTTAGAAAAGATAAAGAGTACCTTTTTATGGGAGTAGATTTTTCAAAAGATACTTTTAGAATGGTAGCAAATGAGATTACTTTAGGACTAAAAGGTGGAATTACGCTTTTAGAAAAAGATGAATTAAGTAAAAAAGAGGATAAATTTATTAAAACTCATAATCTTGAAAATATGAAATTGAGTATTAATGAATTTATAAAAAACAATGCCTAGTAAAACAAATTCTTGTGATTTTTGTGGAAAAGAGATAAAAGAAGTTAAAAAGATTTTTTCTAGTGAAACTTCTCATATTTGTGATGAATGTATTACTATGTGTTCTACAGTTCTTGAAAAAGAAATTATGCAGGAATCAAAAAAAGAGTTTCAAAAAGGTTTAAATGTTCCTATTAAAATAAAAGAGCACTTAGATGAGTATGTTATAGGGCAAGATGATGCAAAAAAAGTTCTTGCAGTTGCTTTATATAATCATTATAAAAGAATTGATAAACCTATAATAAAAAATGTGGAATTAGAAAAGTCAAATATTATGTTAATTGGGCCAACAGGTTCAGGTAAGACATTACTTGCAAAATCTTTAGCAAAAATAATGGATGTTCCCTTTGCGGTTGCAGATGCTACAGCTTTAACAGAAGCTGGTTATGTTGGTGAAGATGTTGAATCAATTTTATCAAGACTTTTAGCTTCTGCTGATTTTGATTTAGAAAAAGCAAAACGTGGAATTGTTTATATTGATGAAATCGATAAAATTGCAAATAAAAGTGAAAGTGCAACTAGTGGAAGAGATGTAAGTGGAGAAGGAGTGCAACAAGGACTTTTAAAAATACTAGAGGGCGCAGATGTTTATGTTCCTGTAAAAGGAAGTAGAAAAAATTCAACTGCTGAAACAGTTCTTTTTGATACTACTCATGTATTATTTATTTGTGGTGGGGCTTTTGTTGGTTTACGAAAAGATAAAGAACAAGATAAATCTGCTGTTATGGGATTTGTTAATGGAGAAGAAAAAGAGCTTATAAATAAAGAAATAGAAGCAAAAGAGCTTATCTCTTTTGGTTTAATTCCAGAGTTTATTGGACGTATTCCTGTTATTGCTGAACTTGATAAATTATCGCGTGAAGATTTAATTCGAGTTTTAAAAGAGCCTAAAAATGCCATAACAAAACAATATGAAATTTTATTTGAACTTGATGGAGTAGATTTAAAATTCAATGATGAGTCACTTGAAGAAATAGCAGAAATTGCTGTTGAAAAAGATGTAGGAGCTAGAGGTCTTAGAGGTATTATAGAAAAATATATGCTCCCTTTACAATATACAATCCCATCAGAACAGAACCTTGGAAATTGTGTAATTACTAAAGAGTATATAAAAGGTGAAAAAGAAGTAGAGTTAAGTTATTCAAAACCTTCTTCTAAAAAGCCCTCAAAAGAAATAAAATATAATGATATTAAGAGATAATATTGAAATTTCTAAGGCAAAAACTGAAGATATAGAATTATTAATTCCTTTTTTAAAATTACTTTTTTCAATTGAAAAAGATTTTATTTTTAATGAAAAAAAACATATTAAAGGTCTAAAACTTTTGATTAATAATTCTTCTTCTTTTATTTTTCTTGTTAGATTTAAAAATAAAATTATTGCTATGCTTAGTATTCAAACGTTAATCTCCACTGCAATTGGAGCTAAAACAGCTCTAATTGAGGATTTTGTAGTATTAGAAAAATACCAAAATATAGGATTAGGAAGTTATCTTCTTGATTTTCTTAAAAAATATGCAAAAGAGAATAGTATAAAAAGAATTCAATTATTATGTGATAATGATAATACAAAAGCAAAAAAATTTTATTCAAAAAAATCTTTTAAAAAAAGCAATTTATCTGCTTGGTATATGCATATAAATATCTAAAGGAATACTAATTGCATGTTTTTCTTATATTAATAAAGAAGGATGAAAGATGGCAGTTAGAATTACTGAAGAATGTATTGCGTGTGAGGCTTGTGCCCCAGAATGTCCAGTTGCAGCTATTTTAGAAGAAGGAAATGCAAAGAATCCTTATGAGGATTACTTTTATGTTAAACCTGAATCATGTGTTGAGTGTGTAGATCATGCAGATGCACCAAGATGTGCGGAAGCCTGTCCTACTGAAGGTGCAATTGTATGGGATATGCCTTATACGGCTGATTTTAATGAGTACTATGAATCAAAAAATGAAGAAGGTATTTATAAAATTAGAGAACATAAGAAAAAAGGTTTAATGCTTCCAGAAGTTAAAGCTCAAAAATTTATAGCAGATATTTCAATGGAACAAAGAGAAGCTCAATCAAATGTTCAAGACTTTTAACAAAGAGTAGAATTTTATTTACTCTTTATAAATAAAACTAAGTATGAATTAATATTAATTCATACTTATTATTGCAAAGTTAAATTAGCTTTTGAAATTAGGTAAAATAAAATGAATACTATTCCTTTAAATTCTATAAAAACAAAAGTAAAAGAGATCCACAACTATGATGGGGTTAATCTTGTAGAATTTAATTTTGATGGAACAATTTTGTCAATGATGGGATTAGAATTGCCTGTTAAGATTAACAAAGGTTGTAGGGTAATTCTTGGCGTAAACCCTTCTCATGTTACAATCTCTAGAGATTATAATTTAGAAATCACCTATTCAAATAGAATTAAAACAAATATTATAGATATTATTGAAGGAAAATTTTTATGTAATGTAGTAATGTCTTGTAATGAAACAAAAATTGAGAGTTTAATTACAAAAAAATCTAAAGATGCCTTACATTTAAAAGTAGGAGATAATGTTGTAGCTTTTATAAAATCATCAGAATTATTTATAAAAGAGTTTTTAGATGATTGATTTATTAAGTAATTTAGATTATGAACCTTTTTTAATATCTTTTAAATTAGCATTTATTACAACTTCAATACTTTTTTTTCTTGCTATTCCCTTAGCTTGGTATTTATCTCAAACAAAATCAAAAATAAAAGCAGTAATTGAAGCAATAACAGCTTTACCAATTGTTTTACCTCCAACTGTTATAGGTTTTTATATTCTTTTTACTCTTTCTTCAAACTCTTTTTTTGGAGCATTTTTAGAAGAGACTTTTGGTATAAAACTAGTATTTAATTTTACATCTTTGGTTATTGCAAGTTGTTTTTACTCTTTACCTTTTATGGTTCAACCTATTCAAAGTGCCATAGAAAATATGCCAAAATCTCTAATTGAAGCTGCATATGTTTGTGGGAAGAGTAAATTCCAGACAATTATTTATGTTGTAATTCCAAATATAAAACCAGCAGTTCTAACTGCAATAATAATTACCTTCGCACATACAATTGGAGAGTTTGGTGTTGTTTTAATGGTTGGAGGAAGTATTCCTAGTCAAACAAAAGTAGCCTCAATTGCAATATATGAATTTGTAGAGATTTTAGATTATAATTCAGCTCATATATATTCTGCAATTATGATAGGTTTATCTTTTATAGTACTTTTTTTAGTATATTTTTTCAATCAAAAACAAAGACAAAAATATGATAAATATTAATATTGTAAAAATGCTTCATGGTACAAATGGAAAAATGCCTTTAAGTATAAATGTAAATATAAAAAAAGGTGAATTTTTATCTTTATCTGGAAAATCAGGAAGTGGAAAAACAACTCTACTTAGAATAATTGCAGGTTTAGAAGATATTGATAAGGGTGAAATTATAGTAAATGAAAAAACATGGATAAATACTGTAAATAAAAAACTTTACACCCCAACACAAAAAAGAAAGATTGCCTATCTTTTTCAAGATTATGCACTTTTCCCAAATATGACAGTTTTAAAAAATCTATTATTTGTTAAGAATGATAGGGCTTTTGCCTATAAACTTCTTAATATGGTAGGTTTAAAAGAGTTAGAAAATAGAATGCCAAATATGCTTTCAGGTGGGCAAAAACAAAGAATTGCCCTTTGTCGTGCACTTATGACACAACCAGAAATTCTTTTATTAGATGAGCCCTTATCGGCACTTGATTTAGAAATGAGAAAAAAACTTCAAGAAGATATAAAAACTTTTCATGAAGAATTTAAAATAACTACAATAATGGTAAGTCATGACCCAAGTGAAATATATAAGTTAAGTTCTAGAGTTATTTTACTTGATAATGGGAAAATAATAAAAAATGGTAATGCAAAAGATGTTTTATTAAAAACTTCAGGTTCACAAAAAATTTCATTTGAAGGTGAAATACTTGAAATTTATCAAGCTGATATATTAAGTATTGCAATTATATCAATTAATGAACAGCTTGTTAAAGTCGTGTTAAATTCATATCAAGCAAATGAGTTTAAGGCTGGAGAGATAGTAGATATTTCAACAAAAGCATTTTCTCCAACTATTTCAAAAAAAATAAAACTTTTTAAATAGACTAAATTTTACATTTTAATGCGATTAAAATTACATTTTTATTTATTATAATTGTACATAAGTACCTAAAAGGACTTAATAAAATAAAGGAGAGATGATATCTTTATTAATTGTGATATTAATATTTTGTTAAAATAACAAAATAGTTTCAATATTACAAAGTTTTGAGCTATAAGGTTTATCTTAAATAAAAGATAAAATAAATTATTAAATTAAAAATTAAAATTAAATCATTAAGCTACAAATATTATATTTGTAGCTTTTTTAATATTAGTATAGTTATAAAATAATTAAAGTAAATTACTAAAGATTAAATTTTCTTTATTAATGGTTTTAAAGATTTCTTAATCTACTCCAATCTAATATTTTAAATTGATGTTTTCCTACTTTTTCAATTATTCCATCTACAATAAGTTCATTAAATACTGTTGATACTGTTTGTCTTTTTGCTCCAATAAAAGATGAAAATTCTTGCATAGAGAAATCAAGGTTAATAATAACATCATCTTTACCATCTAAATATTTTTGCATAAGGGCTACTTCTATTAAAAAAGATGAAATTCTGGTCTTACAATTCTTAAATACAAGCATTTGTATGATTTTTCTTTCTATCTCTGCTCTTAGTTTAAGGGAGGCTAAAACAGCAGTTGCAAAACTTGGCATTCTAAAAAACTCTTCAAACTTTATTGCATCAATTATATACACTTCACTATCTTCTATAAATTCAATTACACATGATTCTACAGGAATTATAATATTGTTTTTTTCTAAGTGGTATAATACAAATTCATGATCATCTCCATAAATACAAACTTTTGCTTTTCCACTTTTTATTACAAATAAATTTAATGTACTATCAGAATACTCAAGATTATTTTTTGAAAATTTCTTTATTGGGATACTTTTGAATTGTTCTTCTAGAAGAACAGATGATAAGTCAACAGAGTCAATATTCATCCTACTAAATGGCATAAGATACCTTTTCAAAAATTATTTTTACTATTTCTAAATTTATATAAACAAGTTTAGTGGAAAAAATATTAAAATAGATTTAAATAAATATGAATTGTCATTCATCTGACAGACAGACTCATTTTTTTATATTAAGATTGCACTTAATAATTAATATAGTTTGTCTTTATAAGCTATATATAAGTATTAAAAATCTAGAAAAGAGGAAGAAATGAAAAAGTTTCAAACTACATGTCCTTATTGTGGTACAGGTTGTAATCTTGATTTATTTGTTGAAAATAATAAGATTATTAAAGCTGAACCTACAAAAGGTCATCATGTTAACGACGGCGAACTATGTCTGAAAGGACTTTATGGCTGGGAATACGTACATTCTCCAAGAAGACTTACTAAACCAATGATTAGAAAAAAAGATGGCGAATTTTCTAAAGATGGGGATTTAGTGGAAGTTAGTTTCGAAGAAGCTTATGATTTTGTTGCGGCAAGAATGAAATCTACAGTAGAAACTTATGGTGCAGACAGTTTGATGGGATTCTCATCTGCAAGATGCTCAAATGAAGATAATTATACTTTTCAAAAACTTTTTAGAACACAAGGAACTAATAATATAGATCACTGTGCTAGACTTTGACATGGACCTACAGTAGTCGGGCTGACTAAAACATTAGGTAATGGTACTACAACAAACGATATCACAGAATTTTCTACACACACAGACGTTTTGCTCTTGGCAGGAACAAATACGAGTGAGTGTCATCCCATCATTGCTATGCATATGTTAAGGGGACTAGAACGCGGGGCTAAGATGATCGTAATCGATCCTAAAGAGACTGACATGGCAAAAAAAGCAGACATCTTTTTGCAAATCCCGGTTGGTTATAATATACCTTTAATAAATGCTATGATTAATTATATCATAGAAAATAACTTATTTGACAAAGATTTTGTAAAAAAACATACTCATGGATTTGAATATGTAAAAGAAGCTGTTAAAGAGTTTACTCCACAAAGAGTAGAAGATGAAACAGGAATTCCAAAAGAAAAAGTTATAGCTGCTGCTGAATTATACGCAAAAGCAAATGCTGCTGCAATTT
This sequence comes from Halarcobacter sp., assembly GCA_041583235.1. GTDB lineage: Bacteria > Campylobacterota > Campylobacteria > Campylobacterales > Arcobacteraceae > Halarcobacter. Next base: position 7,118 of record JBFHGG010000023.1, on the reverse strand, counting down.
GTTACACAATGGGAATAACACAATTTATTGATGGTACATCAAATGTATTCTCACTTTCAAATTTAGGAGTATTAACAGGTAATGTAGGTAAAAAAGGGGCTGGAATAAATCCTCTTAGAGGACAAAATAATGTACAAGGATCTTGCGATATGGGTGCATTACCAACATTTTCTCCTGCAGGACCTACAGCTGATGAAAAAGTAAGAGAACACTTAAAAGATATTTGGGGATATGAAATTAATCCTAAAAATGGTTATACACTAACAGAAGCACCTCATAAAATAGAAGAGGGAAAAATAAAAATGCTTTATGTATTTGGAGAAAATCCTGTTATGAGTGACCCTTGGACTGAACACTTTATTCATGTAACGGAAATTGTTGAAACTTTAGTTGTTCAAGATATTTTCCTTACAGAAACAGCTCAGAAAGCTGATGTTGTTTTACCTTCTGCTTCATGGGGAGAAAAAGAGGGAACTTTCTTAAATACTTCAAGAAGATTGCAACTAATTACAAAAGCAGTTGAGCCAATTGATGGTTTAGAACCAGATTGGAAAGTTATTTGTAATATTGCAAAAAGATTAGATTTAAAAGGTTTTGATTTCTATAAAGCTGAAGAGATTTGGGATGAAGTTAGAAAAGTAAATCCAGCATTCTTCGGAGGTCTTTCTTATGACAGAATTAGAAAATCAAATGGATTATCTTGGCCTTGTCCAACAGAAGACCACCCAGGAACTCCAGTTCTTTATGAGGGAAATAAATCAATGCTTCCTGATGGAAAATTTAGATTAGTTCCTGTTGTATATGCTGAAGAAAAAGATGATAGACCAGCTTTAGAAAAAGCATTAGTTGAAAAAATGCAAATTCCAGAATCTTATCCTATTGGTTCAGGGGCTTTAAGTGAAAAAGTAAATGAACTTTATCCTTGTCTATTTACTACGGGAAGAAAAGTATATCACTATCATACAGGAACAATGACAAGAGAGTGTAAACCTTTAGAACTAGGCTCAGATATTATGGGACCAGCTATTGAAGTAAGTGCTGATATTGCAAAAGCAAGAGATTTACAAGAAAATTGTTATGCAGTAGTAGAAAATAAAAGAGGAAAAATTGCAGCAAAAGTAAAAATAAATAAAGATTTAAGACATGGAACAATTTTTACAACATTCCATTATGCTGAAGCAGATGGTAATGAATTATCAAATGCAGATGATACAGATCCTTTATCAGGAATGAATCCACTTAAAATGACAATTGCTGCTATCAAAAAGATTTCAGAAGAGGAGTTCATCCAGATTCGAAAAGAGTCTGATATGCATATGCATCCTTCTGAGCAATATCGTACAGTAAGGAGATAGTTATGGGTTTAAATACAAAAGTAAATCAATTCGTAATTGCTAATCCAAAAGTTTGTATCGGATGTGCTACATGTATGGCAGGTTGTTATGAGGCTTCTTATAGAAGAGGAAAACTAGCAGTATCTAGGTTAATTGTAACAAGAACTGAAAGTGGAACAATGCCAAACCAATGTAGACAGTGTGATGATGCACCTTGTGCAAATGTATGTCCTACAGGAGCATTAAGAATTGGTGAAAATAGTATTGAGTTATATGAAGAGATATGTATTGGATGTAAAATGTGTACACTTGCATGTCCATTTGGAGCAATTAGAGCAGAGGCAGAGATAATGCCATCTGTTAATTATGCAATGGAACCTAAGTATAACTTAGGATTAGAATCAGAATCTGGGGCTAAAAGTATTGCTATTAAATGTGATTTATGTGCAGGACTAGAAGGAGGTCCAACTTGTGTTCAAGTTTGTCCTACTGGTGCATTAATGTTTGTTAACAGCAAAGATGCTCAGAGTAATTTAATAAATAAGAAATCGCAAGAGGCGGTATCATCATTTATTGAAGTAATATCTAAAGGATAATAAATGACACAAGTATATATGTTATATGTAGTTGGCTGTGTTGTTTCACTTTTATTATATAAACAAAATAATCTTGCAGCAAAAGTTGGATTTTCGATTTCTACAATTGCCTCTTTAGCTGGTGTTTTTTATTTTTTATTTAATATAGGAGAATCAACTACTTATATATTTAGTGAACAACTTTTATATAGTCCAAGCTTTACATTAGAACCCCTTGGAAACTTCTTTTCTTTTGTAATTTCACTTATTGCATTAGCATCATCAGTTTATGCAATTCAATATTCAAAAGAGTATGAAAACAAAGGTAGTTTGGCAGTTATGGCAGCACTGTTTAATTTATTTATATTATCAATGCTCTTAGTTGTTTCAGCTTCAGATGTATTTTGGTTTATGATTTATTGGGAAATGATGACAATAGTTTCAGCATTCTTAATTTGTTTTAATGATTCAAAAAGTTCTTTAAAAGCAATTATGATTTACTTAGGAGTTGCGCACTTTGGAGGAATGTGTATTCTTTCAGCCTTTTTATTAATGGCTTCACAATCAGGTTCATTAGAGTTTGCATCTTTTGCAAATGTAACAATGGATCCATGGCTAGCAAGTGCAATTTTCTTATTAGCATTAGTAGGTTTTGGTTCAAAAGCAGGAATGTTTCCATTTCATGTATGGCTTCCAAAAGCTCACCCAGCAGCACCTTCAAATATCTCAGCACTAATGAGTGGGGTAATGATTAAATTAGGTCTATTTGGGATTATAAAATTTTGTTTATGGTTACCTATTATGGAATGGTGGGGCTTACTAATTATAGTATTAGGAGCACTTTCTTCACTACTAGGTGTTTTATATGCCTTAATTCAACATGATTATAAAGCTTTATTGGCTTATCACTCAGTTGAAAATATAGGAATTATCTTATTAGGTTTAGGAACAGGTGTTTATGGAATAGCTATAAATTCACCAACTTTAGCAAGTATTGGTTTTCTAGCAGGTCTTTATCATACTGTAAACCATGCAATATTTAAAGGTTTACTATTCTTAGCAGCAGGTAGTGTTCTTTTTAGAACACATACAAGAGAAATTGAAGTTTTAGGTGGTTTGGCAAAAAAAATGCCATATACTGCTTTTGGTATGTTCGTTGGTATTATGGGAATTGCAGCCCTTCCTCCTTTAAATGGATTTGTAAGTGAATGGTTTACTTATCAAGGGATGTTAGAAGGTGCTTTAAGTGTTGGAATTTTACCAAGAACTGTATTTACTTTTTCAGTAGTAGCTCTAGCTCTTACAGGAGTATTAGTTGTTATTCACTTAAAATTATATGCAGTTATCTTTGCAGGAACGCCAAGAGATAAAAAAATCTGGGATAATGCAAAAGAAGCACCACTTTCAATGATTGTTGGAATGTTCATTTTAATAATTGGATGTTTTGCCTTTGGTATAGGAGCTAGTGTTGTGACTGAAAATATTATGACTGTTGTATCATCTTTTAGTGGTGGATATGAAGCTGTAACAAATGGTGGCTTTATTGCCTCAACTTTAGGAAATGAAATTTCACTTCCTTTAATTGCAATAATTTTAACTGGTGCTATGTCTTTACCTTTTGTTTTAATAATTATTATGAAAGCAAATAAAACAAAACCAAGAGAGACTGATCCTTGGGCTTGTGGATTTAAATATAGTTCACGAATGCAAATGATTGCAGGACCTTTTACAGGGGATTTAAGAAGATTAATGGATTGGTTATTTAGAAGTAAACCAACAGTAGAAACAAAAGGTTATTTTGAGCCAGTTGTTTATACAGATAAACCAAAAGATATTTGGTGGAATATTTTTTATCAACCAATAATAAATTTGACGATGTATTCAGTGAAAAAAATAGGTGCTATGCAAAATGGTAGTACATCTGTTTATTCTGTATATATTTTATTAGCGTTATGTCTATTTTTAGGCATTAGTTATATTTTATAGGAGCAAGTTATGAATAGTATATTTTTTATGTTATTACAAGTAGTTGTGATTATTATGCTTGCACCTTTATTTGATGGAATGGCTAGAGTTTTAAGAGCTAAGTTACAATCAAGACAAGGTCCACCTGATTTCTTCCAAACATATAGAGATATCAGAAAACTTTTCAAAAGAGCAAGAACTATACCTGAATGTTCACACTGGGTATTTAGATATGGACCTTATATGTTATTTGGAAGTGGAGCTATGTTATTAGCACTTATTCCTATTTCATATGATGCAGGATCATTAGCTTCTTATGCTTCAGATATTTTTGTAGTTCTTTATATTGCTGCAATGTTAAGATTTGTTTTTGGTACAGCATCAATTGATTCAGGTAATCCTTTTGCTGGAGTTGGAGGAAGTAGAGAGCAGATGTTAGCAGTTTTTGTTGAGCCTGTTATGATGACAAGTTTATTAGTTGTTATGCTTCTTGCAAAATCTTCAAATTTAGCTGAAATTCAAATGATGGTTCAATCTGGTGATATTGGTTATCACATGCCTGCTTTCGCAGTAGCTTCAATCTCTTTTTTATGGGCTATGTATGTTGAGTGTGGAAGAAATCCATATGATTTAGCAGAAGCAGAACAAGAGATACAAGAGGGTGTTTTAGGTGAGTATGCAGGAGCAGATTTTGGAATTGCACATGCAGGACTAATTTTAAAACAGTTTGCAATGATAGGTATGTTCTTAACTATCTTTGAACCTTGGACTTTTGATAATCCATTTCTTGCATTAATTGTTTTTATTTTAAAAGCTGGAATTTTTTATGTTGCTGCTGTATTTATTGATAACTTCGGCCCAAGACATAAATTACTAACAAGTTTTAAATCAAATGCTATTGTTGCCTTATGTGTATCTTTAGTTGCTTTGATTTTATATATAGTAGGAGTTTAAAATGTTTGATATATTAAGTATTTTATCAATAGCAATTGTTATAACTTCATTGGCTGTATTTTCTTTTAGAAATTATAAGCTTTCAATCTATACTTTTGCTGTGCAAACATTTATTCTTGTTTCAATATTCTTCTTGCTTTCAAATAGTCATGATGCAGAAGAATTAGGTACATGGGCAGTAGTTGCATTTTTTACAAAAGTAGTATTTATCCCTATTTTCTTAATTAAATTAGTGGATAAATTAGGTGTTAAAAGTGAAGATGAGCCTGTTGCTGGATTTTTTGTAAGTCCAATTATCGCAATGGGATTTTCATTGGCAGCTTCAATGGCGATTTATCCAATATATTTAGAGTTCTCATTAATTAAAGAAGCAATACCTTTAATGGCTTCAATTACAATTTTTATGATGGGAATCTTTGGTTTTATTTTAAGAAATTCTGCAATAAAACAGATTTTAGCATATTGTATGTTTGAGAATGGAATACATCTTTCTTTAGCATTAATGGCTTATAACTCTCCAGAAATAGCAGAGTTAGGAATATTAACTGATGCAATTTTTGCAGTAGTAATTATGTCTATTTTAGCTCAAAGATTTTTTAAATATTTTGAATCTTTAGATGTTTCTAAAGCTAATGAGTTGAAAGGATAAGACATGAATATTCAAATTTTATTATTACTTATATTGATTGTTCCTATAGGAGTTTCAATTGCTATTTGGTTTACTAAAAAAGAATTTAAATTTTTATCTTCGATTCATTTAGTAGGAGCAATTCTTGAAGCAATTCTTGGATTAGGTGCTGTTTACAGTGTAGTAAATGGTGAAACATATTTTCTTTTTGATCAAATGTTATTCTTGGATGCAGTTGGTGGTGTATTTATAACATTAATTGCAATAACTGGTCTTCTTGTAAATAGTTATTCTGTTAAATATATGAAATGGGAAGTTGAAGGAAATCATATAACAGAGCGTGATGCAAGACTGTTTTTTAGTCTATCTCATCTATTTATATTTACTATGACATTCTCAGTATTAGCAAATAATATTGCTCTTATGTGGGTAGCTATTGAAGCAACAACATTGTCTTCAGTGTTTATGGTTGCTTTATATAAAGGAAAAAAATCAACTGAGAGTGGTTGGAAATATATTGTTATTTGTAGTATTGGTTTAGCTTTTGCTCTTTATGCAACAGTATTATTATATAGTGCAGGTTATTCAGTAATCCAAGATAGTCATAGTACTATGCTTTGGACTACATTAATGGCTCATGCAAAAGAGATTAATCCAGATGCATTAAAACTTATTTTTGTTTTTGCTTTAATTGGTTTTGGTACAAAAGCTGGTTTAGCTCCAACTCATACTTGGTTACCTGATGTTCACTCAGAAGGTCCTGCTCCAGCATCAGCGATGCTTTCAGGAATTCTTTTAAAATGTGCATTATTAGGTTTAGTTAGATATTACGCAGTTGTTGGAAATTCAATGTTAGGTTTTGAATTCGTACAATCAGTTATGCTTGTAAGTGGACTGTTAACAGTATTTATTGCTGCACTGTTCTTAATTAGACAACATGATGTTAAAAGAATGTTCGCTTATCACTCAATTGCACACATGGGTGTTATTGCAGTTGGTTTAGGTTTTGGAGGAGTTCTTGGTATTTTTGCAGCATTGTTTCACTCAATTGCTCACTCTTTCACAAAAGCATTGGCTTTTTGTGTAACAGGAAATATTCAAAAAATTTACGGTACTAGAGACATGGAAAAAATGGGTGGAATGATTAGAATTGCACCTATTACAGCAATACTATTTGGTATAGCTGTTTGTTCACTAGTTGGTGTGCCAGGTTTTGCTATTTTTGTAAGTGAATTTTATATTATTCAAGAAGCGATAATGTCAGGTTCATATATAGCTGTAGCACTGTTTATCATTGGCTTAATCATTATTTTTATTGCTGACTTTTCACATTTTAATCTTGCAACATTTGGACAAAGTAAAACAAAAGTTCTTTGTAATGAAGTTGAAATGGGAGCAAATGCACCTCTTATTGGACTTGCGGCACTAATCATTATATTTGGTATTTTCACAGTTGATATCTGGGTTACTTTACTAAATAATGCAGTAAAAATCATAATAGGTGTATAAGGAGATTCATTATGAAAAAAGGTGAAAATTTTATAAATAAAGTTAAAGAAACTATTAAAGTTCACAGTATTGAAAGACAAGCAGATGATCAAATTACTATTACAGTAGATAGAAATGACTTGCCTGAGACTGTAAGAATTTTATATTATGATT
>JBFHGG010000022.1:0-36237 GCA_041583235.1 Halarcobacter sp. | reverse complement strand
ACTCTCTGGAGTTTTTATATCGGGCTTTTTTAGTTTATACGAAAAATCAATTCACACCTATTTCACACTCAATATATAAATAGACCTAAAATATCAATTGACTTTATATTCAAAATAATTTGATTTTCCAATTAATATTTTATATAACATATATCAAAAGTAAATTTGGATAATATCTAAAAAATTTAAATATAAAAATCAAAAAATAAGATATAGAATATATGAACATTGAAAAAAGAATTGAAGAAACAAAACAATTATTAAAAGAACAATATTTAGCTGATGAAAGACCATGGGTAGTTACATTTTCTGGTGGTAAGGATTCATCAACAGTATTACACCTAACAGTGGAAGTTTTACAAGAATTAAAAAAAGAAAATAAAGATACAAAAACAGTACATATTGTATCATCAGATACTAGAGTTGAAATGCCTTTAATTGATCAATACTTTTTTAAAAAAATTGATCAACTAAAGAAGTTTATTAATCAAAATGAATTAAATATGAAAGTTGCTGTAGTTTCACCAGATTCTAAAGATTCTTATTGGCCACTTTTAATTGGACGTGGTTATCCTTCTCCAAACCAAAGTTTTAGATGGTGTACGGATAGATTAAAGATTAAACCAGCTACAAAATTTTTAACAACTTTATCTACTAATAATAAATCGATTCTAATGCTTTTAGGTGTTAGAAGTGATGAGTCTCAAACTAGAGCTGCATCAATTGAAAAAAGAGATAGAAATCATAGAGGACTTGTTCGACATGATACAGTTCCAAATGCTTTTGTTTTATCTCCGGTGAAAGATTGGACAAATCCTGAAGTTTGGACTTTTCTAAGTACTTATAATGCACCATGGGGAAGTCATGCTGATATGATGAAACTTTATGATAAAGGAAGTAGTGAAGGTGATTGTAATATTGCTTTAAATCCTGAGTCTCCATCATGTGGTAAGACTAGATTTGGATGTTGGGTTTGTACTGTAGTCTCTAAAGATAAATCTATGGAAAACATGCTTAAAAACCCTGAAGATATTTGGATGAAACCTCTTCATGATTTTAGAAATATTCTAGAAAAATATAGATCTATGCATGATGAGAAAAGACAATCAATTAGAAGAAATGGCCAAAAAGGTTATGGGCCTTTTACAATTGCCACTAGAAAAGAATTACTTGATAAACTTTTAAAGATTGAAAAAGATTTATTAGTAAAACTTGAAGGTAAATATCTTATTTCAGAGGAAGATATTATTCAAATTCAAAAAGAATGGCTTCATGATGGTGACTTTTTTGAAACAGCAATAAATCTTGCAAATAAATATGGTAGAAATATCAGGCATGAATCTACGAAATCATTTAGTCAAAATGAACAAGATTATTTTAATTCATTATGTGAAGAAAATGGTATTCAAATTGAATTGATGGATAAGCTAATTCATACAGAACATAAATATAGACATCAACTTAAAAGATCGGGTATTTTTACTGATATAGAAGAAATTGCAGAGTCTTATGCACTAGGAAAAATAAATGAAATTTAAATCAATAACTATAAGCAATCTATTTTCTTATCAAGGAAAGATAAAGTTTGATTTTAATAATTCATCTCAACCAATTTCTTTAATTATTGGAGAAAATGGGTTTGGTAAAACTTCATTTATCAATTCAATAAAAATTGCATTACATGGTATTACAAAAGATTTACTTCAAATAGGTGAATTGACACTAAGTAAACAGGACTATATTCTTGGTAGTTCATCAAAAAACTTTAGTGGGATTTTAAATAGAATTGCAAAAAGTGAAGATAAAAATAAAGCATTAGTAAAATAGCATAAAGATGAATAATACATTAAAATATTATGAAAATAATTCAACTTCATTAATAACAAGATATGAATCAGCAGATGTAACTGATGTACATCAACTTTTACTTAAAACATTTGAAAAAAGATCGAAGCTCTTAGAAATTGGTTGTGGTTCTGGTCGTGATGCTTCCTTTATGATTAAAAATGATTACGATATTATTGCAGTTGATGGTTCTAAAAATATTATTGAAGCAGCAAAAAAAGCTCATCCTAATTTATCTGAAAAGCTTTTGTATCAAGCTTTACCAAATGATTTAAAATTTAATGAAATGTTTGAAGGGGTTTATTCTATTGCAACACTGATGCATTTATCAAAGGATGACCTCAAAAAAACTATCTCAACAATCTATAATTTACTGAATCAAAATGGAAAATTATTAATATCAGTTTCTCTTTTTAGGGATGATATAGATGAAAATGGTTTTGATGAGAAAGAAAGATTCTTTCTAGTATTAAGTTTTGATGAATGGCTTAGCATTCTTGAAAATGTAGGTTTTAAAATACTTGATAACAAAACTAATAGTGATGGTCTTGGTAGAAGTGGTATAGAGTGGCTTACTTTGGTAGGACAAAAATAAAATGAATTTAGAAACACTCAAAATAAATATTTTAGATTTTCTCAACAATAAATTTGTAATAGAAAAAGAACTTATCAGAGGTTTTTTATTAACTGATACAAACAATAATGCGATCATGATTGATTATCAAATTTGTGATAAATCAAATCCTTTTAAATACAACGAATATACAAAAGAACAAAACTCTTTAATGTTTAAATATGATTCATGTTTTAGGTTTTTAATTGATGATGAAAAAGACTTTGAAAAGTTCAAATCAGTTTATTTACATATTCAAAAAAATGATTTCAATGAAGATGATATAAAACAAAGTGGTGCAAATAGAGAGTTAAAAGAGATTGACCCAACACTACCAGAAGCTTTTTTTGAATCTGCATTTATTAATTGCTATGGAAGAGAGTCCTTATCCAAAATCAGAAGAGAGTTCCCTGTAATAGATTTTGATGGTCAAACTAGATGGGTTGACTATCTTATTAAACATAAAAACTTTAATATTGCCATTGAAAAAAATGGTGAAACTTATCATCATCCAATTATTACTGGCAAAACAAAATATAAATCTCAACTACACAAACAAAATTCTCTAGTAGCTTACGGATTCAAAGTATTTCGTTGGTCACTAGAGGGAATGAAATCTACTGATAATTTTTACGATGAAGTAAAAAAATATATTGGTAATATCGAAGATTTACAAAATTTACAAAAGCTTTCAATTTCAAGAGAAATTACACTTTTAAGCCATCAAATTGATTCACTTAAAGAGCTTGAACAAAGAAGAGAAAATGGAGAAAAAAACTTTTTAGTTGTTCTTCCAACTGGTACTGGTAAAACTGAAATTTTAATTGCTGATTTAATAGAGCAGTACAAAAAAGACCATAATTTAAAAGTTTTGATTTTAGTTCCAACAAAACAATTAAAAATTGACACTATCAAAAAAGTAAATTACAGATTTGAAAATGAGTTACATGTAAATGTATTAATTGGTGAAGATAAAAATTCTCAAATACTTATTCAAACATATTCTTGGATGAGTAGATACTATCAAAATTTTAATAGTTTAGATTTTGATTATATTGCAGTTGATGAGGCTCATCATGCCGCTGCCCCAACTTTGCAAAAAGTGATTCAATATTTTAATTCTCAAATGCTTTTGGGGCTAACTGCAACAGACAAAAGACTTGATGAAAAAAGTTTAGCTGAAATATTTGGTAAGTATGAATCAAACCTAACATTGGTTGAAGCAATTAAACAAGATATTTTAGCTCCAATAAAAGCTTTTAGAGTTAAAAGTAATATTGATTTGTCAGAAGTTCGATTTAATGGGAAAGATTACTATTCAACTGATTTACAAAAAACAGTTATTGCCCCATCAAGAGACCAACTTATCGTTGATATTTTAAATAAATATTTTGTTGATAAAACAATCCCCTTTAAATCAGGATTGATTTTTTGTGTTTCAGTTTCACATGCCAAAAAAGTAGCAAAGCTTTTACAAGAGAATGAAATCTCTTGTAAAGCCGTAAGTGGAAATGATAATAATTCACAAAAATATATTGAAGAGTATCAAAATGGGGAACTTCAATTTTTAACAACTTGTTCACTTCTAAATGAGGGATGGGATTCACCTAGAACTTCAATAATTGTTATGGCAAGACCAACAATGTCAAAAGTTTTATATACTCAACAAATAGGAAGAGGAACAAGAAAATACAAAGATAAAGAGGCACTTTATATAATTGATATTGTTGATAATTATGGAGGTGCAGGAACTTTTAAAAATACACCTTGGTCAATTCATGCACTTTTAGGAATATCTCAATACAAACCTTGGGCAGATATGTTAAATCCAAATAAATTATCTCACGAAGAGATTTTACTTGATGGACTTTACGAAGAAGAGCGAAAACTTGAATATATTGATATTTTTACTTTTGAAGAAAAATATGCAAATTATTTAAGTGATGAGCAATTAGCAAGAGAGCTTTATATTTCAACTGGAACATTAAGAACATGGGTTAAAAAAGATGAAGTTACTCCAGATGTGCAAATACCAATCGGAAAACAATTTTTAAATTATTATGAACCTTCCAAAATAGAAGAGGTTAGACAAGCTAAAAATTTAAAAGTTCATAATGATGAAACAATCTATGAAGATTTTTTTGAGTTTATCTATGAGAGAACTTATTCACTATCTTATAAAATGATTTTTATCTTATCGTTTTTACAAACCATTGACCACAACGGAGAATCAAGCTTAGATGATTTAGTTCTTGAATTTAAAAAGTTTTACCAATATAGATTAGACAATAACCTGAAAATGGATAGAAATAAAAGTCCTTTTGAAAATCAAGATTTTATAAATGATAACTCAAAGGTGAAACAAAATATTTTAGCCAATCCATTTGAAAAATTTGAAAGAAAACGATTTATGTATCATTGTAAAGATTTAAACAATATCGCTTTTTCAAATATTTTATGGAATCAAATCAATAATAAAGATGATATTCAAAAAGTAAAAAAGAATTTTTTTGAAGATTTAGTGGATTATTATAAAGAGTATGATTCTTTTGATATTGAATATTGGAAGAATAATTGGGAGGTACTCTAAAATGTCCATTCTTATTAACTATAATGAACTTTTAATTTATCAACACAATTTTTATCTCATTTTTATTTCCAATATCATCTATTGAAATATTAGCTAGATTAGATTTCATCATTTACCTCTATCTCATCTTCTTTTTTTCTAAAAGAAAAGTTTTTATTTTTTGAACTTATTAGTAATTTATCAGATGTTTTTGCTATCTCTATTATTGATTCAATTAATTCTTCAAAAATTACTATCGTATTTCTATCATGCTTATTAGGTCTATAACCATCATTGATTAGATTAAACATAATCGACATATTCAAAGAGACATCAATTGTTAAGTCTTTATCATTTATTTTTAAATATAGGGGAAAGGATTGAAATGATTCAATTTTAGAGTTTCTAATCTCTCTCCAATTAGGTCCAATTTCAACGTAAGATGCCGTTACAAAATCATTTGTAGTTGACAAGGTTATATAGTTTTTTTTGTTTAATTCCGGATTATTCTTATTTACATAAGAATATATTGACATTGTCACATTTTTATAGAATTCTTTAATATCTTTTTTATAGTTTTCATTATATGAAGAATGCATAGAAAGCAACTTAATAAATTCAAACACATAATTTGAACTAAATGAATCTTCAAAATTTAAGTGATAGTCATTTGCTATATTTATACCTCTAAATAAATAAAAAGTACGAATCAAAGTAATAGCAGACTTTTTATCTAGAATAGGAAGAGTATATTTAGAGTTAAAAGCTTCGATGAAAGAATTTAATTCTAAATCTTCTTTATCACTTTTTCTTTCTAATATAAATTTATCAATTTGAAAATTCCTTTTTATAATAGGATCTTCTTTAGAAATATTTTTTATGATATCATTTTCATCATCTTCAAAAAGTTTATTTACTAAAAGCTTTGGTCCTTTTAATAGAGTATAAATAAAATCTAAAAGACTTCTTGCCGTAAGAAATTGATCGTATTTTAAATATATTATAATTAACAAGTTTATAATTGATTTTCGTATAGTAGTGTTTAATAATAAAGCATAATTTTGATGAAGAATAGATAAATTGTTATTTTGCTTATCTTCAGTATAGGCATTATAAAATGGGTTCTCTTTGGATTGTTTTGTAATCTTGTTTAATAGTTTTTCTATAAAATCAGATTTGATTTCATTTTCTTTAAAATCAAATTTTGAATAATCTTCAAAATTAATGAAAAATATATTTTCATTATTTTGCTTTGTCTCTAAAAATTTCTTTATAGCAAATTGAATATTCTCTAATCCATTAATTGGTTTATCAATAAAGTTTAACATGATCCCAATATTAATACCAACAACGAGTGATTTATCATTTAAATTATAATCATTAAAACTTTCAGTTAAAGCTTCTATTGCAGTTTGAGAAGGAGAAAAACTATGTGTTGCATCAACATGAAAATTATAATGGTCTTTATATCTTTTATAATGTTTATTAATAATTGCAGACTTACCATCTCCACTACTTCCCGAAAGAAATATCAAACATTTACTATTTTTATTAGTATTCAAAATTTCAAGATATTTTTTTTCAATTTCTGTCTCAACATACAAATAATCTAAAAGTTTTTTACTTTTATAATTTAATGTATTAACTGCTTCAGGTGAAGACTTAGATAATTTTTCTATTAAGGTTTTAAGGTTTGACATTTTTACCTCTAAATGAGTTAGAATAGTTCTTTAATATCAATATCGAGTGCTTTGGAAATTTTATATAGTTGTTCGAGATTATAATGTTTATTCTCTAGATTTGATTCAATCTTTGCAATTGTACTCATAGATTTATGACCAATCCTAAGTGCAAGTTCTAATTGAGTAATATTTTTTTCTTTTCGTTTATTTTTAACAGCTTTTGCAATTCTTTTATGAAACTTATTAATTTCATTTTTTGTAAACTCAAAATGTTCTATTTCCATCTCCATTCGATAAGATGGATAATTCTACACAATGAAGACAAAAATAAAAATTCCCTATAGTGAATAATTAATACTAATTAATATATATATTAATTATTTAAGACGATTTTTCTAATTTAAATTTATTTTTTAAGGTTTGTTGACAGACTTTTACACGATATTGGATTCTTTGCATACGCCGACCATATTCGGACAGCCAGCCGATTTGCATCCGGACACTTAGCCGAAGTTGATTCGTACACTTTGCCGATTTACATTCGGACAATTTTATAAAATTCCGGCTGGAAAATAAAAGTAGAATTTTTTCTAAAATTTAAATACACTTTGTCTAAAAACAAGGGGTATAAATGAGGAGAATTTCTATGAAAAAAATTAAAGATATATTGAGGTTAAGATTCATAACTAATATATCATATAGACAAATAAGTAGGGCTGTAAATATACCAAGTTCAACAGCTGCTGATTATTGTAAAAGATTTGAAATCACAAATTACTCAATTGATAATTTCTTATCTTTAGATGAAGATGATATTTATAAAATATTGTTCCCTGAAAAGTGTCAAGTGCAAAGGTAAAATACACCAGTAGTGCAAAGTAAAAGTCCACCACTTTATTAATAAAAATAAATATTATAAACTCTAAATAAAATATTTGGAGTTAGTATGATTTAATGATTCTTTTCGTAGAGAACTTCTTTATTGCTATATCTTTAGCTCATTAAAAGAAGTTAGAGACAACGTTTATGAGTAGATGTATGATTACAATCACAGAGCACATGAAGCACTAAATGATTTAACACAATTCAATTTTTGGAACGTTATAATCTAGATTAAGAAAAGTTCGCTTAAAAGTGGTCCTTTTTTAGGGATGGATACAATGATACTTTCAAGTTCTAAATATGAATTATTGTAACTGGATCATCTATAAATAAATCTTTTTATTCTATATAAAACTTTCCTAAAGATAAAACTTTAGGAAAGTAAATCATTATTTTAAGTTTCTGTCTAAGAATTTAACAATAATGTCTGATACATCTGTTTGTTCCCATGGAAGATTTCCATGTCCTGCACCTTTAAGAATATAAAATGTAGAATCTACACCTTTTTTAATTAAAGCATCATGTAAAAGTTCAGATTGATTGGCTGATACACGCTTATCTGCATCACCAACCATTACTAAGAATGGAGGTGACTTCTTTGTTATATAATTTAATGGATTTGTTTTTGCTGCTCTTTCTGGATTTGATAAAATACCACCATTTGTTCTTTGAACAAGTGCCATACCATTAACTAAAACTGATTCTGGAGAAGATGAATCAAAGTGTAAATCTTGAATAAATTTTGGAGCACCATAACCTATTTTCGTTAAATCTGAAGCACCAAAAAGATCAACAACTGCTTTTACGCTACTGCTTTGATCTAAATTTTCACCTTTGTCAAATTCTTTCATATCATTAGTAAGCCCTGTCATAGCAGCGAATAATCCACCAGCAGAACTTCCCATGACTGCAATATTATCAGGATCTATATTAAAACGTTTAGCATTAGCACGTAAAAATCGTACAGCTGCTTTTGCATCTTCTAATTGTGCTGGGAAAATTGCACTTGGAACAACACGGTAAGATATGCTTGCAACAGCATAACCAGCTTCTGCTATATCAACTTTAAGTTGAAAGTTTTTATTTATATTTGCTGAAACAAATGCACCACCAGGGATGAAGAGAAGAGTTGGTAGTGGCTTTTTTGCTTCGTTTGGTCTCATTATATTCATTTCTAATGGAGTATTTTCATAACCATAAATTTTAGGTTGTGAGTAAACTAATTTAGAAAGAACATCAAGTTGTGGTCTTTTTATTTTCACATCAATAACGTGAGTATTTTTGTGGTCTGTTGTTTTTAAACTGCCTGCACTTAAATGTGTGAAAGAAGAAACTATTAATAGTAAAGCTCCTAAAAACTTAGATGTATTCAACATGTGAATCCTTTAAACTGAATTTTAGATAGTGTTTTTAATTAACTATTTGAAATAATAGTATAGAAATCTTCATAAGTCAAATAGTATATTATATATGTTTTATAGCATTTTAGTTATAATGTTTTATAAAAATTAAAGGTTTTTCAATGCATATCAAACAAATGAAATTTATACTACAAATAGCAGAAGATGGAAGTTTTACAAAGGCAGCAAAGAAACTTAATATTTCTCAGCCATATCTAAGTCAATATATTTCAAAAGTTGAACAACAAATGGGAGTGCATCTGTTTGACCGAACTATGACTCCTATACAATTAACACATATTGGTGAACTTATTTGTGATAAAGCTAAAAAAATGATCAAAATAAATGAGGATATGTCTTTAGAGTTAGATTATTTTAAAGGTATTCGATCAAGAAAAATTGATATAGGAGTATCACAAGCAAGTGCCAGTTTAATTCCAAAAATATTTCCTGCATTTTATAAAAAATTTCCTAATATAGAAATAAAAATTAATGAGTGTAGAGTGGTAAAAGAGATGGAATCCTTAATATTAAATGGACAGCTAGATATTGGTATATTTCCACTGTTTGAAACAGAGGATAACTTAGACTACCAAGTTATAGAAGAAAAACGTATGCTGTTAGCACTCCCATCTAAACACCCTATAGCTAAAAAAATTAAAAAAAGTAGTGATGAACAACATCCATTTATATCTTTAGAATTACTCAAAGATGAAGAATTTATTCTTCCAGAAAAAAAGCAACAAACTCATTTACTTCTTGATAAACCTTTCCTTGATGCAGGGTTTGAACCCAAAGTACTATGTACGACACAAACAATGGATGTTGCTAATGCAATAGTAGCTTCAGGAATGGGAATATGTTTTACTTTACCAGAAATGATCAGGGATGATTATAAAGATAAAATTTCACTTTTTCAAATAGATAAAAAACATACATTAAGACCTATTGTTTTAGCATATAGAAAAGAAAAATATTTACCTGATATAGTTAAAGAATTTGTATATATTGCAAAAAGAAGATTAAACAAAAAAAAATAAATAGTATTGTTAAAAGATCAGATTCATTAGTTTTTGCATAGTCTTTATAATTTAAATCCAGATTATATATTTATTAAAATATTGTGCATATAATTCCTTTATTCCTTATCATCATCTTCATTAAACTTAGCAAGGAAGTAAGCAAAAGCCATTTCACCTAAAGCAACTAAACCCCACATAAAACTAGAATAAATAGCCCAAAATATTGATATTCCTGCAATTGCTATTATTATCTTTTTATGTTCTTTTAGTATTTTAGTAACTACAAAACCTATTATAAAAAACACTATTAAATATACCATCATTTCCATGATTTGCCTTTGATTTTTAATTGACGTAATTGTGCCATAAGATAATCTATTTATAAATTAAGTTTAATTAGTTTATTTTATTTTCTATTATTGAATTACTTGTTCTATCTTTTAAGTTTATACCTGAAAGTTCGAGTCTTCTAGACTCTTTTAATAAATATATTGTTTTCTTTATTGCCTCATCATAAGATAATCCTTCAACTCTAATATTTGATATGCAGTTTCTGCTTTCATCTGTTAATCCTACTTTTGGATTGTAAGTTAAGTATAATCCCATACTATTAGGAGAACTAAGGCCTGGTCTCTCACCAATTAATACAATTGTAGTTTTGGAGTTTAATATTCGTCCAACCTCATCACCAATCGCAACTCTTCCTTGTTGAACGATAGTAAGGGGTGAAACATTCCAATCTTGTGAATCTGTATTTAATACTTCAAGAAGTTTTTTTATAAATATTGCAGCGTTTTCTTTAATTGCAAGAGAAGATAAACCATCTACAATTACTATTGATAAATCATATTTCTCATCTTTTAAAGTATTTACTTTTTTCAAAATATCAATAGATTTTTTATCCAATCTTCTACCTAAATCTGGTCTTTGCAGATATGTAGTTCTATTTACTGCTTGAGAGTATAATAATACAGGAGGAAATATCTCTTGATATAGATTTGCTTTTTCTAATTGTCCCATCACCGTTTCAACATCAAGTGGAAGATGCACAGCATCCTGAGCTTGGGCATGGGACAATTGAAAATTTAAAGAATGAGAGGTTGGTATACTAACTCCTGCTCTTCCCAAACCAATTCTTGCATCAGTATATTCTCTAAGAGTAGCCCAAGGGTTTTCAATTACATTTTCAACGTGATTTATTTTTTTAATATTACCCATTAGTTAGATCCTAAGGCATTTGCCAATGACTTTGAAAATGTTTTAGGCATCTTATCATTCAATATAAAATCATCCATATTTTTAAAGATTTCCATTTTCTTTAACCAAGCAGTAAATTCTGGTGCTGGATTTAGACCTAATACTTTTCTTGCATATAAGGCATCATGGAAAGAAGTAGTTTGATAGTTAAGCATGATATCATCACTTCCTGGAATTCCCATAATAAAGTTACACCCTGCAACACCAAGAAGTGTTAATAAATTATCCATATCATTTTGATCTGCATCTGCGTGATTTGTATAACAAATATCACATCCCATAGGAAGACCTAATAGTTTTCCACAAAAGTGATCTTCTAACCCTGCTCTAGTTATCTCTTTCCCATCAAATAAATACTCAGGACCAATAAATCCAACAACTGTATTTACCAAAAGTGGGTCAAACTTTTTTGCTACAGCATATGCTCTAGCCTCACAAGTTTGTTGATCCAATCCAAAATTTGCATTCGCTGAGAGTGAACTTCCTTGACCTGTTTCAAAATACATTACATTGTTTCCTACTGTTCCTCTATTTAAAGAAAGTGCTGCTTCATGTGCCTCTTTTAAGATACTTAAACCTACTCCAAAACTTGAATTAGTAGCTTGGGTTCCACCAATTGATTGAAATACTAAATCCACAGGAGCTTTTTTTTCAATCGCTTCAATTGTATTTGTAACATGGCTTAAAACACATGATTGAGTTGGTATTTCATATTTTTGAATAACATCATCCATAAGCTTTAATAGTTTTATAGTTTGTTCAACATTGTCAGTTGCGGGGTTTATACCAATAACAGCATCGCCATTTCCATATAATAATCCATCTAAAATACTTGCTGCAATTCCCATTACATCATCAGTTGGATGATTTGGTTGAAGCCTTGTTGAAAGTTGCTTTGGTAAACCTATTGTATTTCTAAAAGAACTTACAACTGGACACTTTTTAGCTACTAAGATTAAATCTTGATTTCTCATTATTTTACTAACAGCCGCAGCCATTTCAGGAGTAATTCCATTTCTTACATATTTAATAACATCTACTGTTGTATCATCACTTAATAACCAGTTCCTAAAATCTCCAACTGTTAAATGAGAAATTGCTTCAAAAGCTTTTTCATCATGTTCATCGATAATAAGTCTTGTAATTTCATCATCTTCATAAGGAACTAAAGCTTCAGTTAAAAAAGTTTTTAGAGGAACTTCTGCTAATCTCATTTGAGCGATTACTCTTTCTTGTGATGATGAAGCTGAAACACCTGCAAGTAAATCTCCAGAACGTTTTGGGCTTGCTTTAGCCATCAAATCTGCTAAGTTTTTAAAAGTATATGTTTTATTTCCTAATATATATTTATAATCATGCATATTTATTTTCCACTCTATAGTAGGAGATAATCCTTTTTATATTAGCTTACTATATAACAAAATTCAAGATGATATAGTTTCTTAAAAATTATTTTACACTATATTTCAAAACTATAATAATTAAGACTAAGTAATATTTATACAATTAAATTTGCTTTTCTAACTTCTTTAGGTGTTTTATTAGTCCACATTTTAAAAGCCCTATAAAAAGAACTAACTTCTGAATAACCTAGAAAAATTGATATTGAAATATCATCTAATTTACTGTTTTTTATATAATGATATGAAAGTTCTTTTCTTACGCTTGATAATGCCTCAGAAAAAGTCTTTGATTCACTTTTTAAATAGTTTTGCAAAGTTCTAGCACTTAAATCGAAATTTGATGCAATTAACTCAATAGTAATATCACTATCTCCTATATTTTTTAGAATCTCTTTTTTAACATTACTAAACCAAGATTTATCTTCTATTTCACTTATTATATTTACGATTTGTGATTCAAAAAAGTTTAACATTTCTGGATTTGCATTATTTACTGGTATATTTAATCTACTTTTATCAAAAAATATTACATTTTCATCTTCTTCGTAATAGATCTTTTTTCCAAATACTTGTTTATAAACTTCTGAATCATTTTGCATAGAATATGAAAAGTAGGTTTTATCTGGTATTACTCTTTGCCCTAATATTTGTGTTAATATACTTAAAATAGCACTTAAATGAACCTCTGCATGAAATCCAGGTACAGGAATATACTTATTTTCATTTATATAAATTGCAAATTTATAATAGTTTTCATTTTGAGAAAAATTAAACTTTAAATGATTACTTACAAGTTTTTGATAAGTATTAAATTTTTCAATCATCTCTTTTAAATCTTTAACATTTAAAAGTAGATATCCAAGTAATCCTAAAGATTGATAAGGGATTGATTGGCCAAGCTCTAAAGCTAAATTTGGATTATTTGTTTTTTCTATACAGTATCTAAATATTGCAGATAGTTTGTAACTCTTTATTTTATTATTTTTATTAAAATCTTTTAAATCTATTTCTTGTTTATTCAACATCTCTTCAATTGGAATATTTGTTTTCATTTCTAAAGCTTTTAATACATATTGAAAAGTTACACTTGATACTTCAGCCATATAAATCCAATCTATTTTCGTAAAATGTTAGTTTTAATTCATATATTAGCATAAGAAATAGCCAAGTATATTTATATAATTGTATAAAAAATAATAGATGGTAACTATGTGTAATTGTAAAAAGAAAAATGAAATAAAAGTTAATGAAAGTTATGTATCATTTAAAGATATTGATTGTTTTGAAAATGCCTGTAATGTAATTGATAATTTACTTAGAATATGTAAAGAGCCTAAATATAATAATGCTTATTGGGAAAAGTTTATTGCAAAAATTCCAAAAGCTTACTATTCAAGAAACTCTAAAGAAGATTCAAATGAGGCTTTACTTTATTTAGTATGCTCTAATGCATTTTATATAATAGAATTATTTGAGACTGTGGATGACGAAGAAGCTATTCAGAGTTTAGAAAAATGTGAGCAAGAGTGTTGCTAAAAAAAAGATAAAATCGTAGAATACATCAAGATATCTTGATATATTAAATATTTTATGATATACTTTTGAATTAAAAACAAAAAGGAGTGATTATGGATATATTTTTGAAATCTGTTTCAGCATTAAATGATGAAACAAGAGTAAAGATTTTAAAGTTTATAAATATATATGGCAAGTGCTGTGTATGCGATTTAGAACACTCTTTTGAAATGATTCAATCTAGGCTTTCAAGACATTTAAAGATTTTAAAAGAAGCTGGTTTTTTACGAGTAGATAGAGAAGGACGTTGGGCTTACTATTCTCTTAGGACTCCTCTTGATGAATTTAGAAATTCAGCAATAAAAGAGATTATGTACTTAGATATTGAATTACCTATTTTAGTAAAGGCATGTGGAAATAAATGATAGACACACTTTTTGTATATGGAACACTAATGCCAAACTGTCCTAATGCACATGTTTTGGAAAATATTGTAGGAAAATTTGTTCCTGCAACAGTAAGAGGATATTTAAAAGATGCAGGATGGTCTGCTTCTATGGGTTATCCAGGAATAAAATTAGATGAAAATGGAGATACCATACATGGTTATTTATTTTACTCATCAAATCTTATTAATCATTGGGATTCTTTAGATGAATTTGAAGGTGCGGAGTTTGAACGTCAAGAAGTAAATGTGGAAAGATATGATGAATTAGATATTGACACATTTATTTATGTATTAAAAGCTAGTGAAAGTGAAATAAAAGAGAGTGAGCTTTAAAAGCTCTTTTTTATTTATGAATTATATCAATATATCTAGATTTATTAAAGTATAAAGGAACAAATAAATGATATTAGCAAGTGCTATTTTTATAATTACACTTATTTTTGTAATTTGGCAACCAAGAGATTTACAAATTGGAACAACAGCAGTTATAGGAGCAATTATAGCTTTAGTTTTGGGAGTTGTTAGTTTTAATGATGTATTAATAGTTACAGATATTGTATGGGATGCAACCCTTTCATTTATTGGGATTATAATCTTATCTATGGTTTTAGATGAAATAGGATTCTTTGAATGGGCAGCATTAAAAATGGCAAAGTTTTCAAATGGTGATGGCTTTAAAATGTTTGTTTACTCTATTCTACTAGGAAGTTTTGTATCTGCACTTTTTGCTAATGATGGAGCAGCACTTATATTAACTCCAATTTTACTTGCAAAGATGAGAGTTTTAAATTTAAATATGAAATCAATCATTGCATTTTTACTTGCAGGGGGATTTATCTCTGATAGTGCATCTTTACCCCTTGTATTTTCAAACCTTACAAATATTGTAACTGCAAACTATTTTAATATTGGTTTTGCTGAATATATCTCAAATATGATTATTCCTTATATTGTTAGTGTTATTGCTTCAATTATTTTTTTATGGTTACTTCTAAGAAAAGATATTCCAAAGAAAATTGATATTTCACTTTTAAAAGAACCTAAAACTGTAATAAAAAATCATACTTTATTCAAACTATCATGGGCTTTTTTAGCTTTATTATTAGCAGGATACTTTGTTGGAGATGCTTATAATTTACCTGTTTCAGTATTTGCTTTAGGAGGAGGAGTTTTATTTTTAATTATTGCAACACTATTTAAAACAGTTGAACCTAAGCGTATTATTAAAGATGCACCATGGCAAGTTGTATGGTTTAGTATTGGATTATATATTGTTGTTTATGGTCTAAAAAATGCTGGACTTACAGATTATTTAACAATAATATTACAAGACTTAAGCCAAAGAGGTGATACAGTAGCAATAATTGGAACTGGCTTTTTATCGGCATTTTTATCAGCAATTATGAATAATATGCCAACTGTTATGATTATGGATATTGCCTTACAAGATATTCCAAATCAGACTTTAGCATATGCAAATATAATTGGATGTAACTTAGGGCCTAAAATGACTCCTTTTGGCTCATTAGCAACTCTTTTATGGTTGCATGTTTTAGCTAAAAAAGGTGTAAACATCTCTTTTGCTCAGTATAGTAAATTTGGTTTAATAATAACACCTCCTGTGTTATTAATTGTGTTATTAGCTTTATAAAAATTTAAAAAGGAATAAGAAATGGAAAAAAAAGTTTTAATTTTATGTACGGGAAATTCGTGTAGAAGTATTATTGCAGAGGCATTAATAAACGCAAAGTTAGATGGTATTTCTTCTGATTCATCAGGGGTAAAAGCTAGTGGAAAAGTAAATGTAAATGCAAAAAAATTATTAGAACAAAAAGGAATTTGGAAAGATGAATATCATTCAAAAACTATTGATAAAGTAATAGATAATGAATATGATTTAGTAGTTACAGTTTGTGATAATGCAAATGAAACTTGTCCAATGTTCCCTAAAGCCGTAAAAGTAATTCATGTAGGATTTGAAGATCCAGATGGAAAAGGTTTTGAGGCTTTTGAAGAGACTTATACAGAAATTGAAGCTGTATTATTACCAAAAATATTAGAGGTATTAAAATAATGAAAGTATTAAAAATATATGATCCAGCAATGTGTTGTCCAACAGGAGTTTGTGGAACAGATATCGATACAAAGTTAGTTCAATTAGCAAACTTTTTAACAACTCTTGATAAAGAAAAATTTGAAGTACATAGATTTGGTCTTACAAGTGAACCATCAGAATATGTATCAAACAAAGAAGTAGCAAGAATATTAAAAGAAGAAGGTGTTGCTTCTTTACCACTAATTTTTATTGATGATGAACTTGTATTTTCAAAAGATTATCCAACAGTTCCTTCTTTAAGTTCAAAACTTGGTCTTGCTTCATTTCTTGCAAAGTTATAAAATGAAAAATTTAATAAAGAAGATTCCCAAATTTCTTTTTTTTACAGGAAAAGGAGGAGTTGGTAAAACTTCAATGTCTTGTGCAATATCAGTGGCTTTAGCAGATTCAAATAAAAAAGTACTTTTAATTTCCACTGATCCTGCCTCAAATCTTGATGAAGTATTAAATACAAAATTAACTTCAAGACCAAGTTCTGTAAATGGCGTAAATAATCTTTTTGCAATGAATATTAATCCAGTTATTGCAGCATCAGAATATAAAGAAAAAATGGTAGGACCTTATAGAGGTATTTTACCCGATGAAGCAATACAACAAATGGAAGAACAACTTTCAGGAGCTTGTACTGTCGAAATTGCAGGATTTAATGAATTCTCAAAATATGTGGGAGATGAAGATATTATTTCTAAATATGATCATATTATCTTAGATACAGCTCCAACAGGACATACATTAAGACTTTTATCACTTCCTAGTGCTTGGAATGATTTTATTGCAGACAATCAAACAGGAAGTTCATGCTTAGGGCCTGTATCAGGACTTTCTGATTATAAAAAATTATATGATAATGTAGTTAAAAATTTAAAAAATATAGAAAAAACTTTGCTTATCTTAGTTTCAAGAGCAGAAAAACTCTCTTTATTGGAAGCTAGTAAAGCTAGTCTTGAGTTATCAAATCAAGGAATGAAAAATCAACATTTAATAATAAATAGTGTATTTAATACTAAAGATGAAGATAAAATCGCCAAAGCATTTTCTTTAAAATCTACAAATGCAATTAAGTCTATACCAAGTCCACTAAAAACTTTAGAACATACAAAAGTTGGTTTTTATCCAAAGGGTGTAGTTGGATTAGAAAGCCTAAGAGCTATCATTAAAGAAGAAATATCAAGTGAATTTAAGGGTGCAAAAGAATCTCTTGAAAAAGAATTAGTACAATGCCTTGAGGGAATTAACTCTTGGGAAAATATAATTAATGATTTTGAAAAAGATGGCAATGGATTAATAATGACTATGGGAAAAGGTGGAGTTGGAAAAACAAGTATTGCTTCACTTATAGCTTTAAAACTTGTATTAAAAGGTCACAAAGTTACTTTATCTACAACAGATCCAGCTGCACATTTAGAGTATATAACTAATGATAATCAAAACCTAATAATTGAAAAAATTGATCCAAAAATAGAAACAAAAAGACATGTTGATAATGTAATTGAAAAAAATAAAGATAAATTAAATGAAGATGATATGGCTTTATTAAAAGAAGAATTAAGTTCTCCTTGTATTGAAGAGATTGCTATTTTTGAAGCTTTTGCAAAAACTGTTGCTAAAGCAAAAGATAGCTTTGTAGTCCTAGATACTGCACCAACAGGACATACTCTTTTATTACTCGACGCTTCAAATGCATATCATAAAGAAGTTTTAAAAAACTCTAATGATGAGATGAGTGATGAATTAACATCTTTACTTCCACGAATAAAAGATAAAAAATTCACAAAAATTTTACTTGTTTCTCTTGCAGAAGCCACACCTACTCATGAGGCAAAAGATTTACAAGAAGATTTAAAAAGAGCAGATATTACTCCTTTTGCATGGGTGATTAATAGAAGTTTTGCTACAACTAGAAGCTCTAATAATCTTTTATGTCAAAAAGGTTTAAATGAAATTAAATTTATAAATGAAATTAAAAATGAATTAACAAATAATGTTCTTATCTCTCCTTGGATAGCAGATGAAATAAATAATCAAGAAAGTTTAAATAAATTAACGTAATTTTTATTACAATATTAATATTAGTGTTATAATATGTTTGTATCAAAGTTAGTTTTAAATAATATATCTACATATCTTGATATATTATGATTAATATGCTATACTTTCAAAAAAGGATAAATCATGTGGCAAGAAGCAGTCAATTATTTTACTATTGACATTTTAGGATTAAGCGGTCATATAAATGATGCATTGAACTTTTTTATTTATGATACTGTTAAAATTTGGTTTTTACTTATTACTATTATTTTTGTTGTTTCATATTTAAGAACTCACTTTAATACAGAAAAAGTAAGGGTATATCTTCAAGGAAAATCAGAATTTACAGGAAATGTTTTAGCAGCACTTTTTGGTGTTATTACTCCCTTTTGTTCATGTAGTGCAATTCCATTATTTTTAGGATTTATACAAGCTAGAATTCCATTAGGAGTGACATTTAGTTTTTTAATATCAAGTCCTTTAAATAATGAAATTGCCATTGCTTTATTATTTGGATTATTTGGATGGAAAGTAACTGCAATTTATATTGGTTTTGGTCTATTAGTAGCTATTTTTGGTGGATTTATAATTGGTAAAATGAATATGGATAAATATATTTTATTAAATGTAACTCCAATGGAAGGTGAGTTAGAAGATGTAGAGATAAAACTTACTTTCAAACAAAGAGTAAAAGAGGCATGGGATTATACAAGTGATATCTTCAAAAAAATATGGTTTTATGTTTTAATAGGAGTTGGAGTTGGTGCCTTTATTCATGGATATGTTCCTGCTGATTTAATTGTAAAATATGCAGGTCCAGAAAATCCATTTGCTCCATTAATTGCAGTTCTTGCAGGAATTCCTATGTATTCAAATGCAGCAGGTGTTATGCCACTTGTAGAAGTTCTAACTTCAAAAGGAATGGCTTTAGGAACAGCATTAAGTTTTATGATGGCTATTACAGCATTAAGTCTACCAGAAGCTATGATTTTAAAAAGAATTATACATATTAGATTAATAGGTCTATTTTTTGGGATTGTTGGCTTTGGAATTATATGTATAGGTTATATATTTAATGCTGTACTTTAAGAGTTTTTATTTATATGATTAAATCAAAAGGAGAAGTATTTTGAAAAAATTGTTTTTTTTAGTATTAAGTTTATCTGCCCTTGTAGCAAATGACTTAAAAGAGATTACTTTAGATGAATATTTAAGTAACTTTAATATGGAAGAGCGGTCAAATATGAAAATAAAAACTGCTGAAATGTTAGTTATGGTGGAAGAAGGAAGTGCCATTTTAATTGATATTAGAAGCAAAAAAGAGTTTGCATCTTGGAGTATGGGCTTTGCTAAAAATATACCTTTAAATGAATTACCTTCTAGATTAAATGAATTGCCAAAAGACAAACTGATTATTACAGCTTGTCCTCATAATGATAGAGCAAATATGGCAAGAGTATATTTGACAACTAAGGGATATAAAGCAAGATATTTAAATGATGGTTTACTAAAAGTTGCTGATTACCTAAGGGGTGATAATGCCGTTGAATTTCAAGATGAATTAGAAAAATTAAAATTAAAAAATAAGGATATAAAATGAAAATAGAAATTTTAGGAACGGGATGTACTAAATGTAAAGCTTTAGAAGAAGCTACAAAACAAGCAATAGCTAAAATAGGTGGTTTTCATACAGTTGAAAAAGTTGAAGATGTAATGAAAATAATGGAGTATGGTGTGATGAGTACGCCAGGTTTAGTTGTTGATGGAGAAGTTAAATCAACAGGAAAACTTTTAGGTGTTGATGAAATTGTTAATCTAATCAAGACATAAAATTATGAAAAAAATTGTATTAATTTCATTTTTTGCAATATCTAGTTTATTTGCAAATATCTATGATTTAAAACCTGTTAAAATTACAAAAGATATAAAATGTTTCATAGGTGATTTTAACCCACCTATGAGATCAAATAAGGGCTTTGTCTCAAATGTATGTTATGTAGATATTGGAGATAGTGTAGTTGTAATAGAACCAGGTCCAACATACAATTTTGCAAAAGAGTTAAACGAAGTTATAAAAAAAGATCTAAGTAAACCTATATCTTATGTAATTGCAACAAATTTTCATGATGATAGATATACAGGAGCTAGTTTTTATAAAGAAAAAGAGATTCCTATTATTGCTCACAAAACAATAATAAAAGAGTTAGAAGAGAATCCTGATAAGTTTTATAGAATTCCTGAAGTTACTAGTAAAGAAGAGTATGCAAAATCTAAAGTTGTGAAGCCTGATATCTTAACTAATCATAAATATATAATCAAAGGTAAAAGTAAGAATATAGAAATTTTAAAACTAAGTGCTTCTTCTAATTCAGTTTCAGATATAGCTGTTTTTATACCAAAAGATGATTTTATATTTACAGGTAATATAGTATTTAATGGAAGAATGATTAAATACGGCAAATATAGTAATGTGGATAATTGGATAAAAGCTTTAGAAAATTTAGAAAAAATGAATGTGAAATATGTTCTAGGTGGCCATGGAAATGAATTTGACAAAAACTCATATAAACCTACTCTTGAATATTTAAAACTATTAAAAACTAGTGTGTCTAATGCTTATGAAAACGATGTTGAAAGAGAAGATATTAAAAAATATGTTGATGATAAAAAATTTAACTACTATAAACATTATGAAACTATAGTTCCAGGAAATGCTAAAACCTACTTTGATCAATTAGAATGGGCAGAATAAATTAATAAAACTGAGAGTGTTCAAAATTTATTCCCTTTAATGAGTAGGAGATTTTTTAAAAACTCTCCCACTCATCTTCATTGTTTTTTTCAGGTTTAATAGTTTTAGACACTGAAAGATCAATTTTCTTACTTACCTCTTTTTTTGCTCTTTGAGGACTAGAAGAAACTACTTCTCTCTTTCTTGCTCTATTATCTTTACCATCAAAGTTGTTTTTACTAACATTATCAACAATATCAATTGCTATATTATTAGTTTCTATAGCAATATTGTTAGTCTTATCTGCAATAGCCGCATTTTCTTGTGTAACTTTATCTAGTTGATTTACAGCATCACTAATTTGAATTATACCTGTACTCTGCTCTTTTGCAGCATTTGAAACATCATTTATAAGTGCACTTGTATTATCAATATTTTGTTCTAGTTCATTAAATCCTGCAATCATTGAAGAACTAATCTCTTTACCTTCATTTGCTTTTATTGTTGCACTTTCAACTAAGTCTTTAATCTCTTTTGCAGCTTCAGCAGATCTTGAAGCTAAGTTTCTAACTTCTTGAGCAACTACGGCAAAACCTTTTCCAGCTTCACCTGCTGTTGCTGCTTCAACTGCTGCATTTAATGAAAGAATATTTGTTTGGAAGGCAATTTGGTCAATTACTGTAATTGCTTCATTTATATTAATTACTGTTTTATTAATTTCATCCATAGAGTTAACTGTTTTTGTAGCTAAATCTTTACCAATAATTGAAGACTCTTTTGTTTTAGAAGAAATACTTAACATCTCTTGTGATTTTTCACTAGTTTGTTTAATATTACTTGAAATTTCTTCGATAGAAGCTGCAGTCTCTTCTAAAGAAGCAGCTTGAGAAGTAGCATTTTCATTTAATATTTTAACATTAGATGTTAATTCTACTGATTTTTCTTGTAAATTGATTCCATCTTCTTGATTATCTTGTAAAATTTTTGTAATCATTCTATTCATATTATCAATTTCTAAACCTATATTACCACTTGTTGATTTATCAATTTTTTTTGTAAAATCTCTATTTGAATATTCTCCTAAGATTTCACTTATTGCATTTATATTTGTACCAACTAAATTTTGAAGATTGTCAAGCATGGTATTAAGAAGTATTTTTAACTCTTCTAAGGATTCATTATTAGTAGTAGAATTAATTTTTTTATCTAAGAAGCCATTACCAACACAACTTACAATATTTTTCACATCTTCTATTAAGAGATTATCTTGTTCTATTATAGTTTTAGTTTTTTTAATATTATCATTAATCAAAGATGTCATTTTCCCAATTTCATCATTTGAATTTACTCTTAATAAGTCAATATCTTTATGCTCTTTATTTAAATATTTGAAAAAATTCAATAATCCATCTTGAAAGTTTTTTAGAGGATTAACAATTACTTTATTCATAATAAAGATTACTAAAATGGAGATTAAGATAACAATAATAGAAATTATTACTAAAGAAGTAATTATCTCACTGCTTATTGTTTCATCTACTTCTTCTTGCATATGATTAATCTCTTCTTCAATATCTGTTACATATGTTCCCGTTCCAATAATTAAATCCCAAGGCTCAAATCTTTTTACATATGATACTTTTCTAAACTCACCCTCTTTTTCAGGAATAGTCCAATAATAATTTACTAAACCACCTTCTTTTTTATCTAAAGCTGTTTTTACTATCTCTCTATAAAGATATGTTCCTTTTTTATCTTTTAGATTATACATATTTTTACCAATTAAGGAAGCATTAGCTCCATGGGCTTTTACAACGTGCTTTGAATCATTTATCCAAAAGTATCCATTATTTCCATATTTCATTTTTGCAACTGCATTAAGTGCCTCTTGTTTCATTTGAGCACTTACATCTTCAACATAAGCACCTGTTCCTAAAATAAGATTTAAGGGTTTAAACATTTTTGCATATGATACTTTTAATTGGGGTTCTTCAAATCCAGGTTTTGGCCAAAGATAGGTGAAATATCCTGAGGCAGAGAGAGAAGTTCCTGCATTAACAACTTCTTTAATTACATATACACCATTTTTGTCTTTTACATGATTTAAATCTTTACCTTCTAATTGAGGCTTAGGAGATAATATTAAACAAATACCTTTTGTACTATAACCAAAGAAATAACCATTTTTCCCATACTTATAAGAGTATACAATATCTTTAATTCTTTTAAAAAGCTCTTCTTCAGATAAAATATCTTTATGTTTTTCATACTCAGAAGTAACAATTGAAAATAAAGTATCTGTATGCTCTTTTAAATACTTTTCTACTTCTTTTTGTATTTTATCTTTTGCAGTTCTTTCATAATAACTTTCAACAGTCTTATAAGCTAAAGAAACATAATTTTTAACTTCTTGCTCTTTTGCTTTATATATAAGATTTTCAGTATTAGAGATTATTAGTTTTGCCTCTTTTTTTATAGATAAAATAGAATTAATTTCTATACTCAAGGAAATAATAAAAATTACTCCTATTACAGAGGAGAGTAATTTTGCTTTTATTGACATATTTTTAAACATTTTGATTCCTTACAAGTATTTGCTATTAATCTTTTAGATTATACAAAAAATAAAAAAAATCTTATCATATTTATTATTTCACTTTATTAAAACACTTTTTTAAGAAAATTAAGAAGAACTTGTAAAATAAAGATTTAATATCTGCTTTTGCATATTTAATTTATATAATTTAATATCTAAAGCTCTAATTTCTTTTGAGTTTCTTAAGGTTTCAACATCATCAATAGTTTTATATCCAGCTTTATACTCTTCTTCATTTACGAGTAAAAGCTCATCATAAAGTTTAATATCTTCTAAGGCTAATTTAATTCTATTTTCATAACTTTTTATAGTCAAAGCTACTTCATCATAGGTAGATTCACTACTTATTAATTCATCATTTAACTCTTTTTTACTTATTAAATAATCTAATTTTGTTTGTTCTATATCATTTGAAGATGTAAAACTAAGAGGCATAGATACTTGTAAACCATAATTATAATAATCATCACCTTCTATAGAACTACTATCTTGATAACCATATTGCCCAGTAACAGCAAGAGTAGGTAAATAATCGCTTTTTTTGATTTTATATAATGAATCATTTACATCAATACCTAGTTTAGCATAATTTACAGATGTAGCATTATTTAAATATATATCTTTATTCATTAACTTTACATCTGGAATTTTTATTGACTTATAGTTTTTTTGAGTATATTTTTTTATACTATTTATATTTACTAGTTTTGATAAAGCTAACTCTTTTTTGTAATCACTTAATTCATTTTTTGTAATAATTGCATCATTTAAATCACTAATTCCAAGATGCCCTGCTTTATATTCTGATTTTTTATTTCTTATTTCAATTTCGCTATTTTTAAGATTTAATATATTTTGTTCTAAGTTTATATCATTTATTTTTACATCTATTAAATAAGAAAAAAGTGTGTTTAAATCCTCTTTTGTACTAATATCTAAATCTAGACTTTCCATTTTTTTAAGTTGTTTAGCATAATCCATTTGGGAAGTAATTCCACCAAATCTGAAGATATCTTGAGAAATAGATAAATAATAATCTTTTGAACTTGAGTCATCTTCATCTTTTGTAATACTTGCATTTAGATTAATATCAGAAAGCCAATCATACTTATTGCTTTGTTCTTTCTGCTCTATTTGTTTTTGCTTTAAATCTATGATTTCTTGTTTTGTATTTGATAAAACTTCACTATCATTAGAAAAAGCCAAGATGGGTAATAATAAAAGTAATGATATTTTTGATAAATGTTTCATTTTACAAACTCCACTTTTAAAATTTCCCCAAAGTTATCATCTTCTAAAATAAGTGTTACTTTATGTGCTGAAACAAATGTTTCATCTATAACTTTATCTACTTTTTCAATAAAAGCAATATTTCCTTTTCCATTTATTAATACTTTTTTATTAGCGATATCTTCATAATCATCTTTACTAACATAAACTAATAATTTTGATTTATTTATATTATAAGCTCTTGCTAGTTCACTTCCTACTGCTACATAATCTCCTAAATTCACACTAAACTCTTTTATATATAAATCTTTTACTAAAATCTCTTTTTTCTTTAAAGTATCTTCTAAAGTTTTTATATTTAATTTAAGTGATTCAATTGAAATCTTAAGTTCAATTAATTCATACAATTTGTCATCTTTATCAGATTGACTTTTACCTTTGATTTTTATATATTTATTATAACTATTTTCTAAAATACTTAATTTTTTAAGATATAAATCAAGCTGCTTATTATAAATAGCAAGTTCCTTTTTCTCTAAACTAGAATCTAGTTTAATTAAAATTTTATTTACAATTTTTGTTTCATCGTTTTTATCAAGTTTTACAATTTGACCTGAGCTTTGAGAATATATTGTAAAAGAATCATAAGGTTCAATCTTTGCCATATAAGTTTGAGCAAATAATACAAGTGGAGATATTAATATAAGTAAATATTTTTTACCTGTGAACAGGATTCCTCGTTGTTTCATCATAATTTAATCCTTTATTTTAAATAATGTTGCATATAATGCAGGTACATAAATAAGATTTAAAACTGTTCCCCATGCAATTCCAAATCCAAGTGAAATAGCAATAGGTTGTAGCATTACAGATTCTCCTGTTGGAAAGAAAATCAAAGTAGAAAGCCCTAATATAGTAGTAATTGATGTAATTAAAATAGGTCTTACCCTTTGTTTAGCTTTTCTAAAAAAATCATTTCTACTTTTCGTATCATGTAAAAAATCAAGCATAATAATACCATCATTAATTACAACACCAGCAAGTCCTAACATACCTATAAATGATTGCGAATTTAGATTTATTCCCATAATAGTGTGTCCCAATATTGCTCCAAATGCAGTAAAAGGAATAACAGATAGAATAATAAATGCACTTTTAAAAGATGGAAAGTTTATTAATAGTGTTAAAAATATTAAAAATAAACCTACCATAAAAGCTTTTAACATATCACTTGCCATTTGTGAACTTTTTTCACGTTCACCTCCAAATCCTACATTTACACCTGATTTTTCAATCTCTTTAATTGTAGAATCAAGCTTTTTTATAACTTCATTTGCACTAGTTATTCTTGTATTTACATTTGCAAATACAGTTTTTTCAATAAGACCATCTTCTTTTTCTATCTTTTCAAAGTTTCTCTCAATTTTAAAATCAACAAGTTGTGATAGTTCTACTTTTTTATCATCAATTGCTATTAAAAAGTGCTTAAGTTCATCCATACTATCTTTATAAACTGATTCCGTCATAATATTAATCACACCATCTTTATTAAAAGTATCACCTTGATCTTTTTCCATAAAATAGTTTGTAAGTTGAGAGGCTATTTCTTTATCTGTTAATCCTAAATTCATAGCATAATTGTTTAGTGAAAACTTATATTCATAATCGCCTAATTGTGTATTATCAGCAATATCTTTTGTTCCTTTGATTTTACTAATTGCTGTTTTAAGAGTACTAATACCTGCTAAAATAGCTGTTTTATCATCACTACTTAGTTTTAATTCAACATCTGTTCTAACTATACCAATACGGCTTGTGACGACATTAAACTCAACAACTTTATCCTCTTTTGTTAAAGGAGTTACAAGTTCTCTTATTTGTTGCATTGCTTCATTTGTATTTGTTGTTCTTACTTTACTTTTTTGTTCAAAATCGAAGCTAAGATTTAATACGGGATTTACATACTTATTTAAAAAATCATCTTCTTTTGTATCTTCAAGTTCTAAAGCTAAGGTAAATCCGTATTCAATTGTTTCACTAGAACTTGCAACATTTGTAAACCTTCCAACCGTTGCATCTATGTTTTTTATAAATAATTTTTTTGCATTTTTTAAAAGAATCTCTTCATATCTTTTTGTAATAGCATCTGTTTCTTTTAAGGATTTTGATTCATCAAGTTTAAAAGATAGGGTTACATTTCTAGAAACCATATCAGGCATCATTTGAAATCTACTTTGACTAATAAGGAAATAGGTTATTAAAGGAACTGTAATAAAAAACATTACTAAGAAAGTCTTTTTATAGTGTATTACCTTATGTAAAATATTTTCATAAAAATTATACGCTTTTGTCCAATCAAGCATTTTATCTTTTCTTTTTAAGATATGTTTCGCATGAAGTGGTAAGAATATAAAGGATTCAACAAGTGAAGCAAATATAAGTACAGATATAACTATAGGGATAAGCATCATTAAAATACCAAACTCGCCACTTATTAGAAGCATTGGCAAAAATGCAAAGATAGTAGTAAAGGCTGCAACTAATACAGGAGCAATCATCTCTTTTGCACCATTTAAAACAGCCTCATTTAATTCTGCACCTTCATCTAGATGCCTTTGTATATTTTCACTTACAATAATTGCATCATCAACTACAATTCCTAAAGACATTAAAATAGCCATAAGCGAAATCATATTTAAACTATAACCCATAGTTTCAATAACTAAAAGACCTAAAATAAAAGAGAATGGAATTCCCATTACAATTATTGCTGATAGTCTTGTTGAAATAAGTACATGCATTGCTAATCCAACTAAGATAAGTCCCAAAGTAATATTTGAAATAATTGTTTTAATTCTATCATCAACAGGACCTGAAGAATCTCTTGTAATACTTATAGTTAAATCATCACTTGAACTTTCATATTTTTCTAGAATATCTTGAATTTTATTTGCAACTGCAATTGAGTCACCTTCATCATTTTTGTATACATTAAGAGAAACAGTTGTTTTTCCATTTAATCTTGATATTGTTTCATCTATTGGATACTCAATTGAAATATCAGCTATATCTTTTAAATAAACTTTTTTGTCATTTACTTTTATAATAGTATTTTTCCATAACTCTTTATCAAATTTGTTATTATTTGCAGTTAGATATACATGATTTCCTACTTCTTCAATTTGACCAACTGGATATATATAAGAAAAATTTTGAAGTGCTGATATAACAGAATCACTCTCCAATCCATACATATTTATTTTTTTATGATCTAAATAAAGATCAATCTGTAAGTCACTATCACCAAATATTTTAATTTCACTAATACTAGGTACTTGATATAATTTGGTTTTAATAGTATCTGCAATATCTAAGATCTGCGCTTTTGTCCTATTTTGTGAAGAAATAGAAACATTTAAAAGAGATTTTTGTCTTTGGACACTAGAAACAGTAGGTTCAGTCATATCACTTGGAAGATATTTTTTAGCAGCACTAACAGCATCACTAATATCATCTTTAACATCTTGTTTTTCAACTCCATCTTGAAGTTCAACTTCAATAGTAAAACTTCCATTTCTAATAGTTGATTTAACCTCTTCAATTCCTGAAATAGTATCTAGTTGGTTTTCTATTTCTATTACTGCAAAATTGTTTAGATTATCTGCACTTGCCCCACTATAACTTCCACTTATTTCAATACTATCTAAAGTAACAGTAGGGAACATTTCTTTAGGTATTTTTACATAAGCAAAAATACCCATTATTAATATAAAAAGTAAAAGAGTATAGTTAAGACGTGAATTTTTTAAAAAATATTCTATAATTTTTTTCATTCTTTATTCTCCGCCAAATTGTTGTTTGATAATAGTACACAAAACATTTAAATAATTTATTAATACAATGTAAACGAAAGTAAATGAGATTTTATAGAGTTAAATATTGAGTTAAGAAATACGTTTTAGCTAATTAGCTACGCAGTTTATGCGTAGCCAAAAAGTGAACTAGTATTTGTGTTTTGTAGGTATGAATTAATTTCACTATTATTATTTTGACTATTAATAGCTTTTAGTAATCCATCAAAATTTTTACTGTCAACCGTAGAATTTTCATCCTCAGTACCAGCTTTAAGCATATCCATTAAAACACCTAAGTTATCTAATGCATTTTGTTGGTTTGATGTTAATGATGTTGTTTCATCATCACTACCATATGCTTCTTCTAATTCTTCAAGAGAAACAACCCCATCTTCATTTGTATCAAGAATATCAAATTCTTCTTCAGCTTCAGCAGAGGACATTCCGCCTCCACCTCCACCACCTGCAGGAGGAGTTCCACCTTGAGAAGCACCAACTCCTGCAAGTGTCCCTACTTCTTGGGCATCAAAACCTGCTTCTTCCATAGCAGAAACAAGTTCTTCTGAAGGTTCAATCCCTGCATCTTGAAAAGCTGCAACAATTGCTTGCGCATCGCTTTGGCTTAAGTTACTTGCATCATAATTTTCTAAAACCGAAGAGATAAGTTCATCTTGAGTAGATGACAAACTTTGAGTTTCACTTGATACTTCAAAACCAAAAGAAGAAAGCATAGATTGAAAATCTTCTTTTGAAGGCATTTCACCACTAAACTGTGATAATGCAGTATCAATTGCAGTTGTTAATTCAGATTGACTTACTAAGCCATTTGAATCAGAATCATATGATGAAAATATATCATCACTAACTCCCATCTCTTCAATATTTAATGAAGAGTCTTCATTAGAATCTTTTTGTGATATCATTTGACTTGAAATAGTACTTGAAGATGACTGAACTAAATTTGCCATAATCCCCATATTTGCTGTATCTATCATAATATATCCTTTATACTTGCAATTTTACTACTTTAAAGTAAACAAAAGGTAATAATAAGGTAATAAATTTGCTTTTTTAAAATACATCTTTAAATTTTTCTCGTATTTCATAAAACTGTTCTATATTATCAAAAAATATATCAATTAATTTAGGGTCAAAATGTTTAGCCCTTTCTTCTTTAAAGAAATTCAATATTTTATTATCTGGCCAAGCATCTTTATAACATCTATAACTTCCTAAAGCATCAAAAACATCAGCTAGGGCCGTAATTCTCCCATATATATTTATATCCTCACCTTTTAATTGATTAGGATATCCAGTTCCATCCCATTTTTCGTGGTGTTCATAAGCGACAATTGCTGCACATTTTAATAAATCTCTATTTGAATGTCTGAGCATTTCATAACCAAGTTTTGAATGAGTTTTAATTATTTCTCTTTCTTCATAATCTAATTTTCCTGGTTTGTTTAATACAGCATCAGGAATTGCAACTTTCCCTATATCATGCATAGGACTAGCTTGCTTTAACAACTCAGCTTCTGCCTCAGTTAAGCCATATTTTAGTGCAAAAAGTTTTGAATATTCCGCAACTCTTCTTACATGATTTCCTGTCTCTTTAGATCTACTCTCTCCAATAGCTCCCATTGTAAAAACAACTTCTCTTTGTGTCTCTTCAATCTCTTTATTTAAATTCTTTATCTCTTTAATTTTTTGTTGAAGCTCATCATATTCATTCTGCTGTCGTTTGTCACTTCTTAGCATAATTTTATCTTTACGCTTAATATCTTTGATAATTTTGTCTGTTGTTTTGTTAAACTCTTCTTTTAATTTTTCTACTTCTTCTAATAATTTATATTCTATCATTGAATTCATAATCATCCTTTTTACAAATAATAAGTTTATTTTTTGAGATTGCTTCATCTAAACCTATATCACATCTTCTTAATATTCTATCAATAGAATCCTCTTCTTTTATATATGTTGAGATTGCCATATCAAAGGCAATCTCAACATTATAAATATCTCTTTTACTGTTTATCTTTTTTTCAAGTGATTTTGCATCTTCTATCTCTTCATTTACCAAAATAATATAAAATACACCTTTAGTTTCATAATAAAGAATAGAATTATTATTAAGATTTCTTTCTACAAACGTATAAATTTTTTCTATAAAACTTTTTACAGAAGTTTTCTCTTCAATAATTTGAATATTTTTATCAAAATTTCTTAATTTTAATTTTATCAATATATAATTGTCTTCAGTTTTATCAAAGGCCAAGGAAATGATTTTTTCAAAACTTATATTTTCAAACTTTTTTTCTTTTTTATTTCTATTCTCCAAATCTAATTCACCTAAAAATTGATGTTTAATTTCTCCAAAATGTTTTTCATAAAAATTTAACTTTTTCTGAATTATTGTATTCTCAGTTAATAATTCATTTAAGGTATTTTCATATTCATACATTTTTTCTTTATAATTTAAAAGAATTACTTTTGTTTTCTTATGCTCTGTAGTATTTTCAAATAAATTATGTCTTGCTGTTTTAATTGCATAATCAAGATTATTATTCAAAAGGTCATATTTTTGCATAATTGAATGACCTGCTAAATCTGAAACCTTCATTATCTTTTCATATCTTTTATAAAGTCTTTTATACTCTTCTAAAAGTTTTTCATATTCATCAATACAAACACCTTCTAAATATATTCTATTAAGTTCTTTTAGCATTTCTTCACTATTATAAATAGCCTGAACTTCTTTTCTAAATCTAATTTTTTTATTCACTTTTAATCTTTATTATTCTTTTACTATTAAATTAAAATCTAAGTTCTCAAAATCTTCTTTAAAATCTTCACCAATTTCCATAATACCCTCATTGTCACCTTCATAAATCCAGTTAATTATAAAATCTAATCTATTACCAAAATCTTCAATAAGATCAAATATTTCAAAAAACACTCTTGAACTACTTGAATTAAAATATATGATTTCAATATTTAAAACTATTTTTTCTTTTTTTGTTTTCTTAAAGAAGTTCTCTAATAAATTAAGTATAGGATCATAGAATTCTAAAGTATTTTCAGGATAAGAATTTCCTTTAATATTTAATATTCCTTCCTTTGTATTAAAGTTTACTTCAGGAGTATATTTAGTTTCTTTTATTATAAAATTTTCCATTTTTCTTCCTTATTTTATATTCACAGTTAAATTAAAGTTATATTTATTTGAACCCATATCTGTAAATTCATATTTTATTTCACTAGCACGTTTTGCAATTTCATAAAAACCAATTCCGGCACCTTTTGCATGGGAGTTTGAACCACTTCTTCTTAATTCTCTATATCTTTGTTTTATTTCATCTTCATCAAGTTTATTCATTTCATCAATAATATTTTTAATTTTAATACAATCTTCTGCAGTAACAATATTCTGAGAATGAACATAAAAAACATCGTCATCCGTTTTTCCAACTAATATTAAACCATTTGAATTAAGATTAATTTCATCTACATATCCCTCTTTAGAGTATTTAATGATGTTTTGTGTCATTTCTATTAATATAGTAAAAATACTATGACTTGTTTTTTTGGAAATACCTTCTAATGTTTCTTCTTTTTCTAAAGAATCAATCATCCCTGAAAGCAAGCTTTGAGACATAAATCCCACATAAGCCATAAAAATAATCCCACCATCTTCAATTAACTTTTTCACATGTTTTATTGCCATTTATCCAATCCTTATTCTTATATTTCAATTGCCAAAATTGTTATATCATCAATTCTTTCAAAGCCTTTTTGATAATCTTTTAACTCTTTAAGCAATATTTCTTTTTGAAACTTCATTGATTCTTTTTTATTTTTATTGATAATATCAAGCATACGAGATCTTGAAAAAGATTGATTCTTTTCTCCACCTATTTGGTCAATATAACCATCTGTAAATAAATAAAATTTCATCCCTTCTTCTACTTTTATTTCATGATTTTTAAATTTATAACTAGTATCTATATTTTTATAACCAATTGAACGCCTATCTCCTTTTATTGTTTTAATTTCATTTTTATTATAATAAATAAGAGTATTTGCAGCTCCTGAATATTTGATAATATTTTCACTTTTTTTATAATAAATAATTCCTCCATCAAAGCCAACATTTGTAGCAAGATTTCTCTTTTCTTGATTTAATATTTCTTTTAAAGATAAATTAAAATATTGTAAAAGTTCTGCTGGATTTACTTCCTTCTCTGGATTACTGATTATTTTTTGAATAAGTTGTTTTTCTATGGCTTTAATTAACATAGTTACAAAAGCCCCTGGTACTCCATGTCCTGTACAATCAATAATCATTAATAGATATTCATCATCTTTTTTAAGCTCTTCTAATAAATATATATCTCCGCCAACAATATCTTTAGGTTCCCAAATAATGAACTTATCTCTAAAACAGGATTTCATAAAAGTTTTTGTTGGTAAAATTGATTCTTGTATAAAGGAAGCTACTTCAATAGAAGATTTTATATTCTTATTTAAATCTTCAAGTTCTTTAAGTGGTGTTATATCTTGTCTAATAGCTGTATATCCGTTTATTTGATCATTTTCATTATATTTAGGATAAATAACCGCATATACCCAATAATATGAGCCATTTTTATTTCTATTTTTAAGCTCTCCTTGCCAAATATTACCTGCTTTTATTGTTTCCCATAATTCACTAAAAGTTTCTGATAATGAATCAGGATGTCTAACAATATTTTGAGGTGAGCCTATTAATTCTACTCTTGAATATCCACTTATTTCGCAAAATGCTTTTGATGTATAAGTAATGATTCCACTTAAGTTTGTTGATGAAGCAATAACACTTTCATCAAACTTATTAAATAATCTTTCAAACTTTTTATTCTGTTTAATAATTTTATCTTTAAGTTTATCAGCTAAATATTTTTCAGTAATATCATATGTACAACCTACACTTTTTGTATGATTTCCAAAACTATCATAGAAGTGAGTTCCTCTTTCTTCTAATATCTTTGTTCTACAGTTTTTTATTTTCATCTCATGAATAATCGAGTATTCTCTTTTTTCTTGAATAGACTTTTTAAATTCTTTTTCTACAATATCTCTTTCTTCTTTGGGAATCATACGAAGAAAATCATCATATAAAATTTCGCAATCAAGTTCCAAAATAGTTTTTATATTTTTACTCCATAAAACATTTTTTGTTTTTGCATTATATTCCCAAAGAGCTATATTTGCTATATTTGTTGCTAATTCTAATCTATCGACTATATCAATTTGTTCATTTAAATCAAAAAATAGTTTTTGAAGAATTTTATATACTATAAAAGAGAGTATCATTGTAATAATAAAATATATAAATGATAAAAATATCTCTTGTATTAATTCTGATTTTTTTTGCTCGCTTAATGCTTTTTCATCAACTTTTAAAATGATATACATATTATCAAAAGATGCTAAGTCAAAAGATTTTGAAACAAAATCTTCTGTAATATATGAATTTTTTAATAAAATATTTGATCCATGTTTTGGATATTCCTTAATAATATTATTTTTCTCTTTTTTGTAAAAACTCCAATCTTTTGTTTTATCACTATCTGATATTATAAATCCAAGTTCATCTACTAAAGTCATCTTAAATCCTACTCCGCTTACAAGATGTTTAATTAAATCTTCTGCAAAATAATTAATTATAATTAGTCCATTAAACTCATCATTAAGTAAAAGTGGTAATACTGTTCTAATAGTTGGTCTATATGGAACTTGAATTTTATTATTTTCCATATTTAACTCCATTTTAGAAAACCAAACTCTCTCATCTTTTAAGTTTTTTGATTCTTTAAAATAATCTCTATTTGATTTATCTTGTAGAAGCTCTTCCAAAATTATTTTTGGATTATCCTTTTTACTTTGTCTTTCAATTTTTATAATCTCATGACCATATTTATCCAAATATCTAAGTTGCATAAAATCAGAATTCGATTTTGTAATAGTTAAAAACAAGTCTTCTAATTCTATTTTTTTTTCATTTGTTTTAATAAAGCTATTGAGTATATTTGATTCTCTAATTGATAATATTGTAGCTTTAGAATTTTCTAAAAAGAGTTTAAAATCTTTTTCCTTTTTTAAAACAAGCTCTTTTCCATTCTTAAGAAATATCTCTTTTGAGCTAATGCTATGATAAAAAGAATCAATAAGAAAATGAGAAGATGATATAATT
The DNA here is from genome assembly GCA_041583235.1 of Halarcobacter sp. Lineage (GTDB taxonomy): Bacteria > Campylobacterota > Campylobacteria > Campylobacterales > Arcobacteraceae > Halarcobacter. Next base: position 814 of record JBFHGG010000022.1, on the reverse strand, counting down.
ATAGAAAATATAAAAAATATATAAAAAACTTTTTTATTATTTATTGACATTATTAACTCCTAGAAAGGAAGTTTATAATTAAAATGTCAAGAAGTGGTAATAATAAAAATAAATTTACAAAATATGTCTTATATTATGGAATTATGAACTTAAAATAATTTTATAGCCAAAACCATATACATTATCAATTTGAATACTTTCATGTCTTTTTCGCAAATTTGCTATTAAAGTTTTCAAGGTTTTTCTATCTGCAAATTCATTTTCTTTTTCCCAAATTTCATATATGATTTCATTATAATGAAATACTTTATTTGGTTTTTTTAAAAGAAAATTTAGAACTTTTTTTTCTTTTGGAGTTAACTTAATCAAGATATTTTTATGAAAAAGTTCAAAGTTGTCTCTTTTCCATATTAATTCATTTGAAAGTTTAATATTGTCTAAAGTTACTGTATCAAATTTGTTAAACTCTTTTATAGATTCTTCAACCATCTTTTTTAATTCTATATAATTAATTGGTTTTAGTAAATATTTAAAAAGCTTTAGTTCTGCTGCTTCTAGAAGTGTTGGAATATCATTTTTAGATGTAGTAATTATTATTTTTGTATTTTGATCACTTCCCCTTATTTTTTTAATAAGTTCGATTCCATTCATAATAGGCATATTAAGATCACTTATAATTACATGTGGATTAAACTTTTTATATAACTCATAAGCTTTTTCTCCATCCTCGGCTAATATTATTTCATAATCATCTTTTAAAATATTTTTAAAAATATAAGTGTTATTAATTCATCTTCAACAATCAATACTCTGT
>JBFHGG010000021.1:0-36376 GCA_041583235.1 Halarcobacter sp. | reverse complement strand
GGTGGAGCGATGAAAGGTCTTATGAAAGGACAATCTGTTTCTTTATCGAATAAAGATATTGAAGATATTGCCAATATGATTGGAAAGTAGTTGTAAAACTACAAGGTTTTAAGCTAAAAGGTTTATCTAAAAAAAGATAAAACAAATTATTAAATAAAAAAATTAAAATTAAATCACTAAGCTACAAGTATTTTTTACTTGTAGCTTTTTTTATGCTCTAATACAAAAACTCGTATCTTTTGATATAATTTTATAAAATTAATTAAGGATCAGTTTGAAACAAACATTTGAAACAACAAAAAGTGTAGATGAAGTAATAAAAAGTATTCAAGAAATATTGCCAAATTATAGTTTTGGATTACAACATATTCATAACCCACCTGAAAAAATGAGAGAAAAAGGCATTGAATTTGATAAAGAGTGTAAAATTCTTGATATCTGTAGCCCTAAAATTGCCTATGAATTTTTATCACAAGATATGTCATTATCTTGTATAATGCCTTGTAAAATTGCAGTTTATAATGATAATGGACAAACAACAATTGCCTTAAACTCTTTAGTTCAAATGGTTGATGATTTAAATCCAGATTTAATAGATATAGCACAAGATGCACAAGAATCTATAATTAATATTATTAAAGATGCTTGTTAATTTTTTTACGATTATTTATATTTATTTGTAAAATTGCTGTTGATAACATAGTAATTAAAATAAATCCGAAAACTTCTAAAGAGACTTTTCTTCCATCAATAAGAAAAGCAAAAATTGCTACAAGAACTGGATTTAAATAAATATATGACATTACACTTTTAGGCCCCAATATTATAGTACCTTTTTGGTACAAGTACGAGCTTACAAGTGTTGTCATAACAACTATATAAGCGAGATAAGAACTTAATTCAATATTCAACATTTGCCAATTTAAAGGTTCATCTAGTATAAATAGAACTAAAGACATCCAAATTACACCCCCTATTAAGGTACAATAAACTAATACTGTTAAAGAATCATCTTTATATAAAAGTTTCATAGATATAGAATAACTAGACATTAATAAAATTGCCAATAAAAAAATCAAATCTCCATTATTTAATTTAAATGATAAGAAAAGTTCTAAATTTGCATTAAAAATTATTCCACAAGTTCCAATTATTCCTATTAAATAAACTATCCATTGAGTAATAGTAATTTTATCTTTAAAAATAAATATGCAAAATATTGCAGTAAGAAGAGGAACTAAAGTATAAAGAGCTCCTATATTTAAAGATGTGGTATCTTCTAAAGCAATAAACATTAATACAAAATAAGATGCATAAAAAAAACTTATTATCATAGCGCGTGGCATTGTAGAAAGTATACTATTTCTATATCTTCTTCTTAAAAGAACAAAAGGAGATAAAATTAATAGTGATAAAAAAAATCGTAATAATATTAATGAAAAAGGATTTATAACTCCTGCTAATTTTTCACTTGCTATAAATGATCCTGCGATTAGTACTGTTGCTAAAAATATATAAAGGTGTGCTCTAATATCAATAATATTCAAAAAATTCCTTCAAACTAAAACTCTTTTATAAAAATGAAATAATAGTATAAAAAAATATAATTAAGATGAAGAAAAATTTAAAATGATAAAAACACACTTTTTACCTACCTAATTAACTTCTAACCAACTTTTAGCTAGACTATTTGCCCTTAATAAAACAATAAAACTTAATAGGCAATTATATGAAAGTAGTAACAGGCGTTGTAGGTAACGACATTCACGTTGTAGCAAACCGACTTATAGATCTTTCACTGCAAGCAAGAGGATTTGAGGTATTTAACTTAGGTGTAAATACTTACCTTGAAGAGTTCGTGGATGCAGTTATAGAGACTAATGCAGATATATTATTAATCTCTTCACTAAATGGTGAAGCAGAAGGTTGGTGTAGAGAAGTAAAAATTCTTAAATCAAAATATGGAAATCTTTTAGATGATGTAGTATTTATGATTGGTGGAAACTTAGTTGTTGGTACAGGAAGTGCTGAGGATATTGTTCCAAAATTCAAAAACTACGGTTTTGATTTAGTATTTCATCAAGTAGACCTAAATACAGGCCTTGATGCTTTAGAAGAGTTTATGAAAGAGAGAAGTGCTTAATGAGTTTACTACAAGAAGAACGAAATATTATATTAAATAATGAGCATGTTGATAACTTTGATTTTGCAGAAGTTGAAGAGTTTGTAAAAAATGCTTCAAAAGATTTGTTTATTTCTCATAATTTCAAAACAAAAAATAAAATGCTAGTTCAACCACGTGGTGGTTTTCCTACATACAATAAAATGTATGCATTATATGAATTCTTTGTAGATGCAAATGTTGATGTATTACCTTGTACTATTGATTCAAATACAAGATTAAATGATTATGCTACTGCTAGAAAAATGCTTAGACTTTCTGAAGAAAATGAAGTTGATATGTTAAACGGTTATCCACTTGTTACTCATGGATACAGAACTACTAGAAAAATGATTACTCATTTTAATAAGCCAGTAAGTCTTAGACATGGAACTCCTGATGCTAGACTTTTAATAGAAACAGCTATTGCTTCAGGAATTTTTGAAATAGAAGGAGGTCCTATTACATACCTTCTTCCTTATTCAAAAAACTTCCCACTTGATAAGGCATTTTTATATTGGAAATATGTAGAAAGAGTTTGTGCAAACTACTCAAAACTAAACGAACCAATAAATAGAGAGTCTTTTGGACCCTTAACAGCTACACTAGTTCCTCCTTGTATAACTATTGTAATTCAACTTCTAGAAATGCTACTTTCACTTGAAGAAGGAGTAAAATCTTTCTCTGTTTCATTTTCACAAACAGGCTCAATGAATCAAGATATTGTAATGGGTGCTGTTATTAGAAAAATGGCTAAGTTTTACTCTGAAGAGATTGGCTGTGGAGATGCAGATGTTCATCTTGTATATCATCAATGGATGGGTGCCTTTCCTATGGATCCAAACTTTGCCTCACAATTAATTAATATGAGTACTGTTATTGCTTCTATGGTTGGAGCAGATAAGATTATTACAAAAACGAATCAAGAAGCAGCAGGAATTCCTACAAAAGAAGCAAATGCTGAAACAGTTGCAAATACACAATATACTCTTAGAATATTAAATGGTCTTCCAAATGTTGTAGATAAAGAAGAAGAAGAAAATTTAACTTTAGAAGTAAAAGCAATTATGGAAGCTGTTTTCAATGATAGTGCTGATACCTTATGGAGAAAAGTATTTAATAGTATTAAAAATGGAACTATTGATGTACCCTTTTCCCCACATATTATTAATCATAACGAAATGATTACAATTAGAGATGCAAAGAAAAATATTAGAATCATAAAAAGAGGGAAAGTCCCAATTCCTGATAAATGTTTTGAATATGAAAAAGCCCAATGTGATTTAACAAAAGATACAACATCAATTGTAAATGATATTATCCATGATATAGGAATTATGCAATGAGCCAATTAGAAACAAATAATAAACTACTAATAGATGTAGGAAGTACATACTTTAAAGTTTGTACAATTCATGGAGTGCAACAACATTTTAGAGACTTTAACAAAGATATCTTTGATGATTTAACCTATAAATGTGGTGATATTATTCATAATTATCATAAAGATGATGTTCATGTTTGTTCTTCTGCAAATGGTGGTTTAAGTACTTTAATTATTGGTATTACAAACTCTTTTTCTCTTAAATATGCAACAAATATTGCTTTTAATTCAGGTATTAATATTATTGATACTGTTTTATATAAAGATATTGAAAATACTTCAGTTCCAAGTGATTTAATTGATGTTGTAATAGTTGTTGGGGGAATTGATTCAGTATCTTCAATATTTGATGAAAAACTTTTTGCTTATTTAGAAAAAGTAAATTATTCAAATATCGTTTATGTAGGAAGTTCAAAAGAGATTCCATATTTAAATAAAAATATAAAAAACCTTGTGAGCTTGCCAAATATTATTACAAATAAACTTCATGTAGAAGAAGAAAAACTAAAAGAGTATTTAACAAATCTTTATCAAGCTGATATTATGGGGAAAGAAGATATTAAACACCTATATGACATAACATCAAATCAAATTTATTCTACTCCATATATTGTAAATAAAACACTTCCACTTATTAATACAAAATTTAAAGTTGTTGATCCTTATATTCTAATAGATATTGGAGGAGCTACAACAGATATTCATTATTCAAAAGATTTAGTTGATGAAAATATGGTTACAGAAAATGAATATGACAGACTTGTATTTAAAAAACTTGGCGTTTACAAATCAAAAGAGTCTTTAATTTTTGCAGCTAAAAACAATGAGTTTGTTTATGAATTATTAGCTCATTTAAAAGTAACAGAAAATATCTTTGAAGAGCAAAGTGAAAAAGCTACTAGAATATTAATGCAATTAGCTATTTTCTTAGTTCTTTGTAAAGTATCATCTTTTAGAAAAGCCTATGTAAACCTAAAATTAAATGCTCTTAATTCTATAGTTTTAACGGGTGGTATTACAAAAGTATTAACACAAGAAGAGATTGAAGATATAGTTTCATTTTTTTATAAAAAAATATTAAATTCAGAGCATAATCCAACAATCGTGATGGATGATAATTATGATATTTGGACTTTAGGTATGAATCCTCAAATGTTAGATCAAAATAAATAAAATATAAAAGGAAATAAGATGTCAATAAATTGTATTAGAACTCTAATTGAAGATGCAGCACTTTCACACGCAGAAAAAGTTGCTATTAAATATAATGAAAAAAATATTACATATAAAGATTTATTAACAAAAGTTAATCAAGTTGCCTTTTATTTAAAAGAGTTAGATTTACCAAAAGGTTCTAGAATTGGTATTTATTCAAATAAAGGTATTGATCAAGTTATAGCAATACTAGCAATATTATCAACTAATTATGTACTTGTACCACTTACAAAACTACTTAAAAGTGAACAAGTAGAGTATATAATAAATGATTGTGATATTAAATGTATTATCACAGATAGATTGAAACTTGAAAATATAGAAGAGATAAATTTTGATGGTCATATTATTTCATATGAAACAGCACACAAAGGTATTCCTTCTTTTGAAGAGATATTCAAATATTATAATAAACCTTATACTTGCGAAGTAAATGGACATGGAAATGCTGTAATTACTTACTCTTTTGGAGTTACAGGAAAACCAAAGGGAATTGTAATTTCTCATAGAAACTTAATTGATTCAGCTAGAGTAGTTTCACAATATTTAGATTTAAAAGAAGATGATGTGATTTCTGGAACACTAATTTTTAATCTTGATTATGGACTAAACCAAATTTTTTGTACTTTTTATAAAAGAGCTACATTAGCTTTACATAGACTTATTTTAGCTGGAGACTTCTTTAATCACCTAATAAATGATAATGTAACCGTAGTACCTTTAATGCCTGTAAATATATCTTCAATGTTTGATGAAGATGAGCATAGACTTCCAAGTATTGAACTACTTTCAAAGGTGAGAATTCTTACTTCATCAGGTGGAAATGTAACAAGAAAAATGTTAAAAGATTTAGATAAGTATTTCCCTGATGCGAAATTTTATTCTATGCATGGATTAACGGAGGCATTTAGATCAACATATCTTGACCCTTCTCAAATCCATATTAGACCTGAATCAATTGGAAAAGCTATTCCTGATGTAGAATTATACATTATAAATGAAGAAGGAAAACTTTGTGGTAATAGAGAAATTGGAGAACTAATTCATAGAGGTGGATATATTTATAAAGGCTTTTGGAATGCACCTGAAGAAACAGCTTTAAGATTTAAATCAATTGATATTTTGAAAAATGCAATAAATATTGAAGGTCAATTAAGAGATGAAGTAGTTGTTGCTACTGGTGATTATGTATATAAAGATGAAGAGGGTTATATTTATTTTGTTTCAAGGCAAGATGATATGATAAAAACAAGAGGCTTTAGAGTAAGTCCTTTTGAGATTGAGTCAGTAGTTGCTAGAAATTTTCCTACAATAGAACAGTGTGCAGTTTTTTCTATAAAAAATGAAGAGATTGAAGAAGAAATAATTATGGTTTACTCTTCAAGAAGTGAAATTGCTCCAAAAGAAATTTCATTTGAACTTAAAAAACATCTAGCTTCTTATATGATTCCCAATAAGATTATTTATAAAAAATCTTTACCTCTAGTTCCAAGTGATAAAAATAAAATAAATAAAGAAGAACTAAAAAAAGAGCTTCTAGAATCTAACTAATATAGCATTTGCTATATTAGTTAACAATTTTTCAAAATAAATTTCTACAACACTTTTTTTCCACTTTTTTTTAATAATATTCCTTTTGGTAACAAATTGAATTTTAATTTACTGCTCTTAAAAAATAAATTTTGATTTTGATATAAATCAAACCAAAATTAAGTTTATTAAGTTAAAATTCTAAGAAATAATTAAAAAAGGATTCCAAAATGAAAAAAATCTTACTTCTTACTTCTATCTTAGCATGTGCTGCTTTCGCTAATCCATATGCAAAATGTGTTGCATGTCATGGTGCAAATGGTGAAAAAGTTGCTTTAGGTAAATCTAAAATCATTAAAGATATGACTAAAGCAGAAATCATTGCTTCAATGAAAGGTTACAAAGATGGAACTTATGGTGGACCAATGAAAGGTGTTATGAAACCTCAAGTTGCTTCTTTAAGTGATGCTGATATTGAAGCTATTGCTAATCAAATCGGTAAATAGTTATATTTTATAGAGTAGAACTTCTACTCTATAAATACTTTTTCTAAGCAAACTCTATTCTATCTCTACCATTATTTTTAGCTATATATACACCCTTATCAGCTCGTTTTATCATTTCTTCTTTTGAAGAACACTCTTTATAATAAGATACTCCTATACTAACAGTAATAGAAATATCTCTTTTTGAATGATAAATTTTTTGTGATTTTATATCAGCTCTTAAATCATTTAACTTTGAAATAATTTCACCTTTTCCTATAAAACAAAGAATAATAAACTCCTCACCTCCATAACGATAGACTTCTCCATTTAATAATTTTGCATGATGCTGTAATTTTTGCCCTAAATAGACAAGTACTCTATCTCCAGCATCATGTCCAAAATTATCATTTACTCCTTTAAATCTATCTGCATCTATAAATATAGTAGTCAAAGCAGATGAATTATTTTGATTAGTAAACATTGTTAAATCATTTTGCATCTTTCTTCTATTATAAACCCCTGTTAAATGATCACGATTCATAGAATCTTCTAATTGTGCTTTTTCTCTTAAAAGTTGTTCAATTAAAGTATCTTTGTAATCTGTACTTATATTAGTATTTTTTTGTTCTTGGATTTTTCCTAAATGAAACTCAAAAATATCTTTTTTAAAAGAGTAATCAACTTTTTCGCACTCAATAGTAAGTTGAGGCTTCTCTTTTCCTAAACCATTAGTAATTATAAGTTTATCAATTTGTTTAATACTATATTTAATTTTATCATTTTCAATTTTAGGTTCAAGTAACTCTTTTTTCCAATATTTAGAAGTAGCTTTTTCTAAAATATGTAATTTTTTAAATTGAATATCTTTAAACAATTCTTTATCTACTGAAATTTTATACATATGTAATATTAGCAACACTGTACTTAAACCATAAAAAAATTATTTTAATATATAAGTTACACTTATATATTAACTTATCAAATTTTAATGATTATTTATGTATTATTCGCAAAATTTCAAACTTATTAAAGGATTAATATGCAACTTAGAGAAAAATTTAACCCAATGTGTTTTCTCTCATCATTGGGAGCCGGAGGACTTTCAGTATCATTTTTTATGTACTTAATGTTTTTAGTACCTCATAAAAAAACACCTATGCCTACTTTTAATGATATATTTCCAAAACTTATGGAAGGAACTTGGCTTTCTTTTGTAATTACTTTTGCTTTAGTATTTATACTTGCTTTTGCTTTTTTTCATTTTAAACTACTTATTTGGAATACAAGACAATTTAATATGTATAAAAAAGGTGATGCATACAAGACATTAGTAAATTCAAATGCTGAAATTACACTTACAACTATACCTTTAACGTATGCAATGACAATAAATGTTTGTTTTGTTCTTGGGGCTGTTTTTGTACCAAATTTATGGTCAGTAGTTGAGTACATGTTTCCTTTTGCAATTGCTGGTTTTATGGTAACAGGATATTATGCTTTAAAGATTATTTTTGAATATTTTTCAAGACTACTTACAAAAGGTGATTTTGATTTTACTAAAAACAATAACCTCTCTCAAATGATTTCAATATTTGCCTTATCAATGGTTTCAGTAGGTTTTGCAGCTCCAGGAGCTATGAGTCATAACCTAACTATTAATGCTATTGGAATATTTGGTGCTTTATTCTTTGGATCATTTGCACTTTTACTTTTAGTTATTAAAATTACAATGGGTTTTAAAAGTATGTTTGAACAAGGGATTTCTGTAGAAGCTTCACCTTCATTATGGATAATACTACCTATTTTAACACTTTTAGGAATTATGATGATAAGAGTTACTTTTGGACTAGATCATAATTTTGATTCAAATATGAGCAAATCATCACTATTTACTTTAAGTTCTGTTATTGTTTCTATTCAAATTATTTTTGGACTTCTTGGATATAAAGTAATGAAATTAAATGGTTATTTTCAAAAATATATCTATGATGATAAAACAATATCATCAGTAGCCTTTGCACTAATTTGTCCTGGAGTTGCCTTTTTTGTATTTGGAATGTTTTTTATAAACTTTGGACTTGCATATAATGGCATAATTGAAAAATATTCAATAGCTTATTTTATTTTAATGCTTCCATATATTTATATTCAATATAAAACAATACTTTGTTTCTTTACTCTAAAAAAGAAGTTTAATTTTTAATAAACAAAAAACTTTAAAATGATACAATCTTCAATAAAAATTGGAGCTTGTATCTTATGTTAAAACTTTTTCACCCATATCTTTTATTCTATTTATTTCCATTTTTTTTACCGCTTGTTCACAAAAAAATATTCAAATAGCTGATTTAAAAAACTATTCACAAAACCCTTCTTTATACACAAAAAATACAAATACAAAACTTGAAAATCAAGATACTTATGCAAAAGATTATATAAAAAAATACTTTTTGCCTTGGAGTTTAAATAAACTTTCATATACAAAAGAAGAAGCCTCTTGGGGAAATTATTATACAAAAAAAGAGATATATTTAGAAAACCATAATCTTGCTAATAAGCAATGGTTTGAAAAGCAAATTTCAAACTCATATTTTGAAAAATATAATACTCTTTTACAAAAAGCAATTACAATAAAAAATTCTAACTTAAGAGTATTTCCAACAAATAATAAAATGTTTTATAATCCAAAAAAAGCTGGTGAAGGATACCCCTTTGATTATAATCAAAATTCAAGTATAAAAATCAATACACCTCTTCTAATCTCGCACTATTCTAAAGATGGTATTTGGGCTTTTGTTCAATCTCATTTTGCCTTAGGGTGGCTAAGAAGAGATAAGATAACTCTTATTGATGATAATTTTGAAAATAGCTTTAGAACAGATAATTATTATATTTCTATAAAAGAAGCTTTTCCTATTTATAATAATAAAAATAAACAATTTATTGAAACAATAAAAGTTGCTACCCTATTTCCAAAAATAGAAAATAAATATATCATAGTTACAAATAATGGCATAGAAAAAATAGATATAAATAAGATTAAAATATCAAAATTCCCACTAAAGCTAAATAAAGAAAATCTAAGCCTTCTAGCTAATGAATTTATTGGTGAACTTTATGGCTGGGGAGGCTCAAATAATCATAGAGATTGTTCATCTTTTACTCAGGATTTTTTCGCACCTTTTGGAATATATTTAAAAAGAAACTCAAAAGGACAAAGAGAAGATTATAAATATATAGAGCTATCAAAGTTAAGTGAAAATGAGAAGAAAGAGTATATAAGAAAAAATGCAATTCCTTTTTTAACACTTATCTATTTAAAAGGTCATATTATGCTTTATATTGGAAATAAAAATAATGAACCTTTAGTTATGCATAATATGTGGGGAGTTAGAACTTGGGTATTTCCTTTTAATGAAGGAAGAAATGTAGTAGGTAAAACCGTAATTACAAGTTTAGAACCTGGAATTGAATTAAATAATATTAATAAAAACAAAACTATTCTAAAAAAAGTTCAAGGAATAGTACTTTTAAATGAAATAAGAGATTAAAGTTATATATATCCTATACAAAAAGTTAAACTAAAAGGATAAACTAACAATATAGATTTTATTACAATAAAAAGGCTTAGTCATGAAAGTTTTATTAACAGGATCAACAGGATATATTGGAAGAAGATTAAAAGAAAAACTTTTAGAAAAAGATGATATACAATTAAGATTATTCGCAAGAAATGAAAAATCTTTTTCTTCAAAAACCATAAACAATGTTGAAATCGTTGTAGGTGATACTTTTGACAAAGATAGTCTAAGAAAAGCCCTAAAAGATGTTGATGTTGCATATTATTTAATTCACTCTTTAAGTAATAAAAATTACAAAGACTTAGATAAGATCTCTGCTCAAAACTTTATTGATATCGCAAATGAGTGTGGTGTAAAAAGAGTGATTTACTTGGGAGGATTAGGTGTTAAAAATAAAGATACAAGTGAGCATCTTTTAAGTAGAATAGAAACAGGAGAAGTTTTAAGTTCAAATAAAAATGTACAAAATATTTGGATTAGAGCGGGTGTTATAATTGGCTCAGGAAGTACAAGTTTTGAGATTATTAGAAACTTAACAGAAAAACTTCCAATAATGACAACTCCAAAATGGGTAAATACAAAAGCTCAACCTATAGCTGTTGATGATGTTGTAAATTATTTACTACAATCATTGTATATAAAAGAAACAAAAAATTTAACAATTGATATTGGGGCTGAACAATTAACATACAAAGAAATGATGCTTCAAACAGCAGAAGCTTTAGATTTAAAAAGAATAATAATTCCCCTACCCTTTTTATCAATTAATATCTCATCATATTGGCTAAATCTCTTTACACCTGTTCCTTTTACCGTTGCAAAAGCTTTAATAGAAGGTCTTAAATCAGAAGTTGTAATACAAAATGACAATGCAAAAAAATATTTTCCTAAAATAGAAGCAATGCCATTTATTAAAGCAGTTAAGAAAGCGGTAAAAGAAATAGAAACCAATCAGGTTATAAGTAGATGGTCAGATACATCAGGGAAGATATGGGATAAAAATCATACAAAAGAGATTGCAGATGCAATATTTTTTGATAGAAAAGAGAAAGATATAGGTAGCATATCAAAAGAAGATATTTATAAAACTTTTACTTCTATTGGTGGAGTTAATGGTTGGTTTGATTATGATTTTCTTTGGGAAATCAGAGGCTTTGTAGATAAAATGATTGGTGGAGTTGGACTAAAAAGAGGAAGAAGAAATCATAATAAACTAAGAGTTGGAGAGAGTTTAGATTTTTGGAAAGTTGTTGATGTAAAAGAGAATGAAAGACTTCTTCTTTACGCACAAATGAAAGTCCCAGGAAATGCCTGGTTAGAGTTTAAAATTGAAAATAATAAACTTATTCAATCTGCATATTTCTATCCAAAAGGAGTATTAGGAAGATTATATTGGTATATTTTAATTCCAATTCATTATCTTGTATTTAATAATATGATTAATAGCATTATAAAAAAAGCTTCAAATCAATAAAGAAGCTTTTTTATATTTTAAAATCACTTATTTACTTTTCTTAAATAAATAAGTCTATAAACCATTGGTACATAATAAAGATTTAAAATAGTAGCCCATAATATTCCAAATCCAAGTGCTATAGCCATTGGTTGTAGTATTAAAGCTTGTCCTGAGGCAAAGAACATTAAAGTCATTAAACCTAAGATTGTTGTTAAAGAAGTAAGTAGAATAGGTCTTAATCTCATTAAAGCATACTCTTCCATCTCTTCAAGATTTTTTGCTTTTTTAATAAAGTCCATCATAATAATTCCATCATTTACAATAACACCTGCAAGTCCAATTATTCCAATTAAACTTGGCATTGTAATATTTATTCCAACTACTAAATGCCCTACAAGTACTCCTAAAATAGATAAAGGTATAGTTGAAATTATAATTAAAGGTTTAAGAACAGAATCAAACATCCAAATAAGAGAGATAAATATTAATAAAATTGCAAGTATTGCAGCTTTTCCCATCTCTTTTTGAACTTTTTGATTCTCTTCTTGTTCCCCTTTAATATCAATATTTACAAACTCTCTTTGCTCTTCTAAAACTGGATTTAACTCTTCAAAAATTTCAGATGATGTTATATTATTTGCACTAGCTGTAATTGAAACAATTCTTGTGTTATTTTCTTTAAAAATTTGAGATTGTGCATTTTGTTTAACAATTGTAACAACATCTTTTAAAAGAACTTTATCATTTGATCCTGGAATTATAAGCTCAAAATAATCTAAAGATTTTAGATTATCTTTATTTTTACTTTGAAAAACAACATCAACTATTCCACTATTATCAAACATTTTTGAATATGCACCTTTAAAATACATTGGTCTAATATTTGAAACTATATAATTTTCAGTGAATCCTAGTTTTTGTCCATAAGAGTTTACCTTAAACTTTAATTCCAAATTTCCAACTAAAATATCATCAGCAATATTTGAAACACCATTTATTTTTGAAAGTTTTTCTTTTATAATTTTTACACTTTGAACAATTTTTTTATCATTTCCACTAATTGCTAATTCTATATCATTCTTTACAATTCCAGCTCCAGGAACATAGATTTTAAACTCTTCATAATCTTTACTATTTATTAAGGGGTTAAGAAGCTCTTTTAGTTCACGTTCAATTTGTTGAGCTGATTTTTCTCTTATCATATTTGTATCGTCGTATTTAGGAGATAAATATGGATTTATATATTTATCAAAAACATTTTGGGGTGCTCTTTCATAAAGATTTACAAAAATCTGAAAATAGAACTCTTCATTTTGTGGAAGATTTTTCCCATCTAATTTAAGTCCAATAACAGAAGAAACAGAGTCTAAATCTTGTTTAAAATCATACTCTTTAATTATCTTTTGTTCAATTTTTGCAACCAACTCTTCTGTTTGCTCAATCTTTTTTCCAACTCCAACAGAACCATTGATATACACTTGTGTAGAATCAAAATCAGGTAAAAATTGGAATTTTGAACTTTTTGCTAAAAATATTGTAGTCCCAATAATTAAAACTACCATAACAAATAAAGCAATAAATTTTCTTCTTAATAAAAAGTTTAAAATAGTTTTATATATCTTTTTATTAATTACCCAAATTCTATCAGACCTTTTTTCTTTTACATGAACATTAAAAATCTGCTTTGCATGTAAAGGAAGGAAAAAGAAAGCTTCAACCAAAGAAGACAATAAAAGAATTGTAATCATAATAGGAAGAACTTTCATAAATTTACCAACTTCTCCAGTCATTAGTAATATTGGTAAAAAAGCAAAAATAGTTGTGGCAGTTGCAGTTAACACTGCAGGATAAACTTCTAATGCTCCATCTCTTGCAGCTGTCATTCTATCTTTTCCCATTTCCATGTGACGATAAATATTTTCGCCAACAACAATAGCCTCATCTACTAACATTCCTAAAGCAATTAAAGCTCCAAGCAAAGAGAGCATATTTAGACTATATCCCATTGCTTCAGCGGAAATAAGTCCAATCATAAATGAAGTTGGAATACCAATAGCTATAACAACAGCAATACGAACATTAATAAAATAAAAAAGTGCTAAAAAAAGTAAACAAAGACCAAATAAAATATTTGAAACAACAGTATTAAGTCTATTTTTAATCCATACAGAGGTATCTGTATGAGTATCAAACTGCAAGTTTGGGTACTGTTTTTTATAATCTTTCAAAATCTCTTTAATCTCTTTTACAAGCTCAATTGCATCACCACTTTCACTTTTATTAATTCCTATAGAAACATCACGATTTCCATTAAAATGTGAAATATTATTTACATCAGCCAATTGATAATCAATCTTTGCCACATCTTTTAAATATATCTTTTGATTTGATATTTTTAAAATAGTATTTTTTATCTTATTTAAATCTTTTTCTCCATTAAATGTACTTAAATAATAGTGCCTAGTCTCATCTTTAACAATACCAACAGGAAAAATTGAACTTAGATTTTGAACACTTGTAATTACTTCTTGTAAATTTAAACCATAAGCTTTAATTTTATTTTCATCAAATTTAACTAATAACTCTTTATCACTATCTCCCCAAATAGATAAATCACTTAAATCTTTTAATTGTGCTAAAGAAGACTTTACCTTTTTTGCTACTTTTAAAAGTTCTTCTTTTGAAGCTTCCCCATATAAAACAACTGTTATCAAAGGAATCACACCTAAAACTTCTTTTACAATAGGCTCATCCATATCTGAAGGCAAATTTACTTTTGTTTTAGTTACGATATCTTTTACATCATCAATAACTTCATTTGCTTCAAAACCTTTTTTTAGTTTTGCATTTATTGAAAAATATCCATTTTTTATTACAGAAGTGATATCAGAAACTTCATCTAAAGATGTTAATTCCTCTTCTAAGTCTTCAACTGCAATCTTATCAAGTAAATCAGAACTAGCTCCAGAATAAGAGCCTGTAATAGAAACTGAATCTAAGGAAGCTGGAGGGAAGATTTCTTTTGGTATTTGAAAATATGCGAAAATAGAGAGTATAAAAATAAAAATTAGTAAGAAATGATTTAATATTGGCTTTCTTAAACCAAACTCTATAATTGTTTTTATCATTTTATACTTGTCCTATTAGCCTCTTCTATTGAATAAATTATCAATGAGTCTTCAACTTGATTTTTAAATTTCATATCTTCTAATTGCTGTGCTAAAAATTTATTCTCTTCTTTTAAAGAAATATAATGTGCATATAATTTATTTATATCTTTACTTATATAATATATATTATTAGTAAAATATATTTTTGGTATAAATAAAAACAGTGCTGAAATTAATAGCCCAAAAGCAATAATTATAGAATTTTTGGAATTTAATCTAATCAAATCTGAATATCCTTAATTTTGAACTTCTACTTCGTGGGTTTTGCTTAATCTCCTCTTTTGTAGGGATAATTGGTTTTCTTGTAATAATCTTTCCTAAAGAGTGATTATTTCCACATTCACATCTAAAAGCCTCTGGAGGACAAATACAAGATTTACTCCATTTTTTAAAATAGTTTTTAACTATTCTATCTTCCAAAGAGTGAAAAGAGATAATTGCTACAATGCAGTTTGAAAGTTTTGCTTCTTCTAATGATTCAAATAATCTTTCTAAAACTCCCAATTCATCATTAACCTCAATTCTAATTCCTTGAAAAGGAAGAGTTGCAGGATGTAGTTTGCCTTTATACATTTTTTTTGATAAAAATTCTGCTAGTTGTTTAGCAGATGAAAAAGGTCTATTATTTACGATTAAAGATGCTACTTTTTTATATTCTCTAACTTCACCATACTCTTTAAATACTTTTTCTAATTCATTTTGAGAATAAGTATTTACAACAACTGAAGCATCAAGACTTTGTGTTTGATCCATTCTCATATCAAGTGTATCTCCATCAAAACCAAAACCACGTTCATTTTTATCAAGTTGTAATGATGAAACTCCAATATCTGCTAAAATTCCTCTAATATTAAAACCTTTAAAAGTTTCAATTACATGTTCAAAATTCCCTTGATTAAATAAAACTCTTGTTTTATAAGGTTCAAGTCTTTTTTTAGAAAAAAGTAAAGCCTCTTCATCTTGATCATTACAAATTAATTGAATATTATTATTTTGCTCTAATAATCCAGAACTATGGCCTGCATAACCTGTTGTACAGTCAATTATATAACCTTCATTTATCTCTTTAAACGCTGCTAGAGTTTCATTATAAAGTACAGGTATGTGAGGAACTTCCATTAAAATTGTCCTTAATATTTTTTATGTATAATATCCAAAAATATATTTGAGGTATTTTAAAATGATTGACTCTTCTACAGTTAAACTTTTAAGTGATTTATCCCTAACCATGTTTAGGAAAAACTTCTTTGGTATTTATCATGGTGCCATATCTGCAAAAATGGATCATAATTCATTTATAATAAATACTTCTGATGCTATTTTTGATAAAATGAATGAAAATTCTTTTTGTGAACTTCATATGAATAAAGAAGATTACAGATGGAAAATTGCTAGTATAGAATCAGATATTCATTCTACAATATATAATAATATTCATGAAGCAAAATATATAGCTTTTGGTGTTCCAATTTACACAACTGCTTATACCTTTGAACATAATGAAATTATATTAGATGATTTTTTTGGAAAAACTACCTTTGGAAAAGTTCCTGTATATGATCCTGGTGATTTTAATACATGGTATGAAAGAAATGCTCTTGAAATTACAAAATATCTTATAGAATCTAACTCTCATGTGATGATTATTAAAGGAATTGGGACATATGTTTACGATAGAGATATCAATAATCTTGTAAAAAGAGTAGCTATTTTAGAAAACTCTTGTAGACTTTTAAGTATAAAATCTTCTTATAAATAATAAAGAATCTCATTTTTCGATGTTTCTTGGTTAAAAAAGCCCTAGTTTTAGCTATTCTAAAGTTTAAATAGTATAAAGTTTACAAAATTTAATATTACATAAGGAGTTCATCAATGAACAAAGCTGAATTTATAGACGCAGTTGCAGCAAAAGCAGGATTATCAAAAAAAGACGCAAAAGGTGCAGTTGATGCAGTTTTAGAAACAGTTACAGAAACTTTAGTAAAAAAAGAAACTGTTAGTTTCATTGGTTTTGGTACTTTTAGTACTGCCGCTAGAGCAGCAAGAACTGCAAAAGTTCCAGGTACTGATAAAACTGTTGACGTACCAGCAACAACTGTTGCTAAATTCAAAGTTGGTAAAGCTTTAAAAGAAGCAGTATCAGGTAAGTAATTTCTTTTTGCTGATATAAAAAAGGACTCATCTAAGATGAGTCCTTTTTTTATTCTCTAATTTTTACACTCTATTATGCCCGTATGGTGAAATTGGTAAACACGTCGGATTCAAAATCCGATGACTTCACGGTCTTGTCGGTTCAAGTCCGACTACGGGTACCACTTACATTTTTAAACTCAATAAACCCCCTTATAATAGTACTTATTGAAGCAATTTGTTTTTAGTTAGTAAGTTAATTACACCCTATTTCCACCCCTAAAGTGGTTTTTAGAGTATTTCAAACTATTCAACAATACAACCAAATAAGGAAAAAACATGAACAAAGAAATTACAACAAAAAGAGAAGTACCTAAGTTTACTTTAGAACAAAAAGCTTATTTAGAGTCGTTTTTCTCTGAACTAGCAGAAAAGCTTGAAGGAATTCAATCAGCACTTAAAGTTACTAATGAATCTTTAGTTGACGGTCAAGGCGAACAAAATAAGAATATTACTATCTTGGATGTACATAAATCATTATCACTACTTAATGATGCAATTGATCCAATTAATACTGAACTATTTGAACTATCATCTGGTGCAGATTATCTCTTATGGGATTTAAAAGACAAAAACAAAATTAATTTTTGGGAAAAAATAGAAGATGCTTATCCAGCTTCATTAGAATCTGTTAAGAAACGTGAAGGTTTTAAAGCTGAACTAAAAAAAGTATCTTGATGTTTTTCTTTAAAATTATTAGAAATGTAATCTTAAGTCTTGTAGTGATTGCCATTCTAATTGCTATAATTATTTAAGGTAGATTTGAACAAATGTAATTTTTGGCAGTAGCACTACATTTATTTAAGGGGATTGTCCTTGGGCAGACCTCTTATCATGTTTTAAATTTTATTGCATTTAACTACTTTAAAGATTTTTTATGACTATCAAATTCATCTTTTGTTATAAGACCTTTTTCATACATTTTTGAAAGTTCAATCAGTTTATCTAAACTACTAACATCTGATTTTACATCCTTTTCAGTTTTGTTTATATCCTCTAATTTTACACTCTCTGCTTTTTCTTTTACTTCATTTAAAAGTCTAATCATTGTGTTGTAAGCATCTGAATTGTTTTCTACATATTGTTTAGTAGGATTATGATTTCTGTATTTGTAAGTTTTATATAAATATGGCTTAGCCTGTACTTTTACGTAATTATTCATTTGCATTAGGTTAAAGTCTATCCCTTTTTCTTCAATAGTTGAGCCATCCAGAGATTGCATAATAGCTAGTGCTATGGGATTTGCTTCACTTCCTATTGGTGCTCGATAATCAATAGAATGACTTGTTTCAGAAACTATGTTAAAATTCTTTTCTAACACTTTTCTTGCAATTTGCTCACTAATAACTTCTTTTTCCGCTTTTATATTAACTTCTGGAAAAACACTTGTTCCAAGTTTTGGCTGTTGTTTTGCACAACCATTAAATAAAACAATAAAACCAATTGCCATTAAAAAAAATAAGCTTTTCATAACTATCCTTTAAAATATAATGATAAAGCTTATCTAAAATTCTATTAATTTATTATAATAGAATAAGTCATTTTATTATTGTATCATTATAAGCAGGAGTTGAAACAATACTGATATCATGTAAAGAGTCAAAACCTCTTATAGTTCTTACTGTTTCGCCATTAATATTAGTCCACTCATCTTGACCTTTTGCAAGTGAAAAAGCAAAACTCATTTTAGACAAATCCCCTCTTTTAAGAAGTTCTATTATATCAATACCTATTGAAGTTTTTGCAATGTCTAGTGTAAACTCTAGTCCTTGAGCTGTGCTTCTTAGTTCCAGGGTTTTACTGTTTGTACTGCCTAAAATCTTTTCACTATCTCTTGAGTGATCTAATACCGCGATAATATTTTCATTCTTTTTTAGAACACTATCAAATGCTCCTGGTGCGATTACTTCTACAAAACCGCCTAAATTCTTACTTCTTTTATTATAAGGTGCAACAATTCCACTTACCTTAAAATCTTCAACTGTAAAATTACATAGATTGCATCTACACTGCATCTGGTATCCCTTCTTTTTTGTTTTCATTTATTTTATTCTCTGTTTCGCCTGGTGTTCCCGCAGGATTGAAAAGTTTATTCCCTGCTTTAAGTTCAGGATAATTTAGCCTTGCACGTGCTTCATTTGGAGTCAAAATCCCACCCGCTACTGCACTTGTTAAGGTCTTAATCTTTTGCTCAAAACTTCCTTCTATTAGAGAACTTGTATCAAAGGTCATGTTTGAATTTAGTTTAAGATTGATTTCTTCTTTTATGTTTGTAAGAAGTGGATTAATAGTCATTTTTAAAAAGCTTAGATTTGCTTCAACTGCATTTCCATAATTGCTAAGACTGTTGTCTAACATTGATACTGGAATATTGAACATCATTGCAATTTCTTTTAAAGTCGCTTCTTTTAGTTTTACTAAGTCTGAATCTACAATACTACGCGGCTTAAGTTCTTTAAGTTGAATCCCTTCACTTAAAACTGGTACTTTTGCAACATTTTTAATACCCGCAGCTATTTTTTTAAACCCTTCCGCCATTTCCATAATGGTTTCTTTTTTTAATCTTCCAGGGTGTTCTAGCCAAAACTCTGGTCTTGAGGCATTAATCATAAAATTTCCCTGGAAGTCATTCATAGCGTGAACTTTTGAAAAATTATTTGCAAAGTTTACTAGTGAGGATATTCCTATTTGTCCTAGGTTGTCTTTGGTAGTATTTTTAAAATGCAAGATATCTTCTGGATAAGCCTTAGTACCAAAGTATTGATAATAAACTATCTTTTGGCTGTTCTTATCATAAAATGCACTTAATGCCTTTGGATCTAATAATACAAGTTCTTTTTCTTCAATTAAAGCATAAGCATTACCATGCAATAATATATTTTTTACTACTGTATTAAGCCAGACATATTTAGTGATATTCTCTTGTGGCTCTCTATTTAATAAAGCAGGTGCATTTTCTATTTTTGTACTTGCAACTGCATTTGATATTAAATTGATTGCAGAGTAAACTCCTGGAATACTCATTGCATTACTTCTTGATAAATCGTCAAAAAGTAAACTATTATTTCCGCTTGTATCTGTTATTGTATGAAGTCTTTGTTCTTCTTTTTTTCTTCTAAACCACATAAACTTTCCCTTCAGTAAATTTATTTTCTATAATTTCATTTTCTTTTTTAGGAAGAATAAGTTTTTCTCTTAAATCTTCAACTATCTTTTTGAGTTCTTTTATTTCTTTTAAAATTTCTTTTTCTTTTGCTGAATTCATTTTTCTTTCCTTAATATTCTGGCTCATAACTAAAGTCCTGGATATAATCTTCATCTTTGTTAATCAATATTTCTAGTGATCTTTTATCTTCATTTATTAGCTTATTAGTAATAAGCTCTTTTATGTAGTCTTTGTCCCCTACTTCAGTTAAATTAATTACTAAATTAGCGAATTTTTCCGCTTCTCTTTTCGACTTGCTCTCAAAATATTTAAGTACATCATCTTTCTGATAATCATAAATCCCGTCTGGAAGTTCTGCAACTTTGATTTTCCCATTTTGTACTAATTGCGAAATTCTTTGCTTCGATACATTCAATATTTGTCTGACTAAAGGCAACTTCATATCTTGTCTGCTTGTACGGGTGCAGCATGAAATGACCGTGGTTTTTTCTTTAAATTAGGTGGGGTGGTTTCCAGCCTGGATTGTTTTTTATTCAAATTCAGGGGGGCTTTAGATTTAGTTCTATAGCATTTGAAGCATAGCGATTCTAAATTATTCTTATCAAAGTAACTATCATAAGTCCTACATTCTTTAATATGTATAACTATAGCAGCAGGCGACTCAATGCCGACTGCTTTACAATTCTCACACAAAGGCTTTGCTCTTAAAACTTTGCCTTTTAGCTCTTGTAGCTTATCTGTATCATATGGTCGCATACTGTTCTACTTATATACTATTTAACAACTAAGTGTTTAATAGCTGCGGGTTGTAATAAAGTTCCATCGAATCTAGCCGAAGCTTTAAAGCCTACTTCATTTGTATCTTGATACTTTTCGTTAAATCTAAAGATATTTAATCCGTCAACACTTCTTACTAAGTACTGATTGAAGTCTCCAAATAATATTGGTTTAGCTCCTGTTGCAATGTCTGGCATATCATTATCTACAATGATCTCTTTACCTAATAGAAGTCTTTTCGCACCTTCAATTGGAGAAGTAAGTAAATAGTTACCGTCTGAATCTTTTAGCTTTCTAAGAGCTTTAAGAGTATTAGAGTTCATCATAAACTTACCATTCATAGCATACACTTCATCTACAGAGTGTAATAAGTCGATTACATCATCAACATTAACACTTGCTGTAATACTTGTTTCTGCTCCTTCTGGTGCTTGAGTTAGGACACCTGCGGGTGCTGTTGTACCATTACCAATAGTAAAATCAGTTTCAAGTTTTCTTTGAATTCTTTGTGCTAAAGCATTGATAACAATTCCTTCAACATCAATTTTTGAATCTTGGATTAATTCGTTTGAAACTTTTATAATCCCAGAATCATAAGTAAATGATTTTAAAGTAATGTTTCCAAATACTAAATCTGGCCCAGTTCTTCTTGCGTCTGTTTCTGCTGTGATAACTGCATCGTTAGATAGATCATCTAATGTAGGGTAAAGCAAATCGCTTCCGTTTTCAGTTTGTAGAATCTGTGAGTTAGCCATCATACCGCCGAAATCTTTCATTTTTTCAACGATTCTATCTGCTGTGCTTCCTTGTGCTAAATAGCCACCTTGAGAGTTAGTTCCTACAGTTTGAGATCTTACCTCCTCACCTTTTAAAAAGCTTCTAAACTCCTCATTATCTGGTTGTACTTCAACAGCTTTTGATTCTTGTAGGCTTCTAAGTTCTTCCACCTTTTTAATATTTAAGTCGATTTCTTTTATTTGTTCTGCGAACTCATCAAACTTTGCTCTCTCTTCTTCGTTTAAAAGTTCACCATCTCTTTTATTTTGAACTAGTCCGCTCATTTGTTCTGATGTCGCTTGTCTCTGTGATTTTAATCTTTTGATATTCACTTTATTTCCTTATTTTAAATTGATTCTTCAATATAATTATTGAACACTTTTCCCTTGAAATATAGATCTATTCTAGATGCTATAATTTCTTTGTTGTTGGGCTTTTTGATTAAGTACCTCTTTAAACAATCCCCAGCAGCAGCTTTTTTTCTTAAGTCCTATGGCTTTTAATTAAAATTCCTTTAATTTGAAAAAAAATGGGAAGTGGTGTTTCATTGCCCACTTCCTTTTTTTATGCCTATTTTGCTCTAAATCTAAGTTACGCTCTAGCCTCGATATAGTAGGCTTTCTAAGAGATATTTTAAAAAAACTTATATAGCAACTTAGAGAATTCATATTGTTTCAATCTTTACATCAACTGTCGAAAACCTCTTAATAGTTTTCTCCATTTTCTTAAAAACCTTTTCAATATCTTTAAAACACAACTCTTTGAAGTACCCACCCTTAAACACAAATTCAAGCCGTTCTAATGGATAATCTAAACCTTCTTTAAGAGCTTTATCGTACTTTTTGATATTTAATCTAGGATTTTCTTTTCCTTCTTTTTTTGCTTTGTAATATGTAGTATTCTTAAATTTAAAAGGCTCTCTATCTGAACATAATGCTTTAATTACTCTATTTGGAATTTTATGTTCAAAATCAATCGCAATATCAATTCTTGTTACTCTACTATCTAGTAGTTTTTCTCTCAACTCGTCCAACAACTCAAAAAGAAATTTTGAATGTTCGTTATAACCTTGAAGTCCTGCAAATTCAATTGTTTGTTTCTTTTTGGAAACTATATACCTCTTTATAGGTAAAGTTAATCCTACCTCTGTATGTAGAATTTGAGCCTCTATAATTCCCTTATTTAAATGTTTTCCAAAAGTGGAAAGCCATCTATGTTGCTCGTTAAAGCTAATATTTTTTACTGTTTCAATTACAAATGATTCATCATTAAGAATTTCTTCTAAGTGGTCAACACTAAAATTGATTGAGTCAATCATTCCTTTATGCGCCAAAATTTTCACCTTGCAATTTCAGCCAATCTGGGTTAATTCTTTCAAGTCTTTTTTGTACAAGTGGTTTTTCTGCAACATAATCAAATAGTTTTTTTATCCTCGCAATTGATTCTGGATTATCATTAATTTTATATTCTTCGTAATAAGAATACTTAGTTGGAATTTTAATATTTTCTATATCATCATATTCAACTGCTTTTCTAATTTCTGAAATTGTATTTCTTGTACATGTCGAAGAAAAATCTAGTGCATCTGCCCATGAAAATTGATTTCCTTTTAAAAGTGCTTCAAGTGTTAAATATGCACTCAACCCTAAAACTGAATTTGAAGTATTGATTTCAACTTCATCTTTAAAACTCTCTATTTGTACATTTACAAGTTTAAAATATATTTCCTCTGTATGATTAATGGCCATAATTCTTTCCTTAATTTTCTTTTTTTCATATTTTGGATAGAATTCGTTTATAGGTCGCAAACTTATAAATGAATCTATCAACATTAACTCTTAACTGATTTTTGATTGGTAGATTTTACATATTGCACTCTCATTTTGAAAATACACTATGCCACCTGGATTAAATCTGCTGCCAAATATTTTGCAATTTCTACAATTGGGAAAAAAACTCTGCCTCCACACTTTTTGTATTTTGGAAGATCCTTAGCTTCTTTTATTCTTAAATCCAAAGTACTTAATCCAATCTGTAACATTTCTGCAGTTTCTTTTCGTGTAAGAACAATTTTTCCAGGATGTTTAACTTTAATTATTGTTAGATACTCTGAGTATGTCTCTTGATCCATAATTACCTCTCTTTCTACTATTGAGCTCTTGAAACTCACATTTCATTTTAAAAACTTCGTAAGTTTACTAAAAAAATATAGGCTATTTTTCAGAGGTATTTTATTGATAAAGATTCCGTATTTTAGGGATTTAGAGTATGTTTTTTTATTTTTATATATTAGATAGTTTTTTCATATTCTGAAAAATTTAGTGATTTTAATGTGATTTTGAGAGGTAGCAAAATACCAATTGTGGATTTTATTAATATCATGTAAGTAGCTTATAAAAGAAAGAATTTAGCTCCACATATTTAAGACATCATCCATTCCTGCACCTGGTGCAAGCTTCGCATATCGTTCAGTTGTTTTTATTTCTTTGTGGTCGAGTAAGTCTCTCACTTTAATTAGTGGTACTCCATTCATAACTAACTTGCTGGCGAAGCTATGTCTCAGGCTATGTAGTACTATACGGTTTTGAGAATCTTTTGTATCAAGACCATCATTAAATAGTTTATCTAAAATCCATTGTAATCGTCTTTGTACCTGCCTCTTTTCAAGTTCAAAAAAAGTATCTGTTGGTTTTAACTTTTCTAGTTTTTCCTCTAAAAGTGATATACATTCATCATTTAAAAAACCCGTGTATATTCTGCCACCTCTTTTATGGTTTATTATAGAAACTTTTCTTCCTTGAATATCAATCTTTTTTATTGTTAGTATACTTTCAAGTCTTGCTCCTGTTGATAATGCAATGGCTGTAAATAGTTTTAAATCTGGGTGCTTATCTTCTAAAGATTTTTTAAGATTAAATACTTCTTTATCTGATAAAAATCTGAGCCTTTCTATTTTTTTTGATTGTTTCTGCTCTTCTGTTTCATTATTACTTAACCACTTTTTAAAAGCTTGAACATCATTTTTAATTTTACCTTTTCCCTCATCATTCCAATAATTAATTGCAGTTCCAACTTCTGTAATTCTCATATGTAATGTTTTTGGTGCAAGTTCACTTTTCTTTTTTTCATAGAATTCTTTTAGTTTATCAAAAGTAACTCCTCTTGAAAAATAAGCTTTTAAGTGTGTATTCCAAATGCCATTTTTATATTCATTTGTTTTTTTATCTAGTCTACCTCTTAATTCTATTCGTCTTCTGTCTCCCATTTTTTTGTTATTTGCAAAAAATAACCATACATCCTCAAATGATTGAGTTTTATTTTTTCTTTTTGCTAGCTCTGGAAGTTCTTGGCCTGTTCTTAATTTATATGTTATTTCTTCTCTTATCTGCTTACAATATTCGGGCTTGATTTCATCACCATCATTTTTGGCTTTTACTTTCTTTTCTTGCCTTCTACCTTCCTTATCTTTGTAAGAGATATAATAAACTTTTGATAGCTTTTCTTTTCCAAAATTTACTCGATAAAAAACACCTGCATATTTAGTCTTAAATCGAATATTCGGAGTAAGTTCTTTGTGTTTATCTTCGTTTGGTTTTGAATTTTCTTTTTCATAAAAATACTGTTTATTTCCATCTATTGTGATATAATATATACCTGAAAAGCCTTTAACTTCTTTTAGATTTTCCATATTTTTCCACCCTATTTCCACCCCCATATCAATTTTTTTAAGATTTAATTGGGTTTATTTAGAGTATTATATATTTATAAAAGTACTTAGTCAAGGGGATATGTAGTTATTTAGAGTTTTCTAGATTTCTTTAGAATTGTAAGTGTTCGAGTCCGACTACGGGTACCATATAATAAACTTAATCAAATTCATAAACTATCTAAATCCTCTTAGATAAGCCAATTAACAATAGTTTTATACTCTCGTTTGATATCAAAAAGATACATTATGCTAATTATTTAAGGTACATACCTAGACACATTAGTCATTATTTTAAAATAAGCTTTATTTCTTCTTACACTAATATTAACTTTGTTATCAAAAAATATTTATAAAATAATTAATATCAATACAAAATTTGAAAAAATAATTATTCTATTAAGAGATTGAGACAATTTAGAGACACTCTTTTGGTAGTATTTCTTTCTAACTTTAAAGTTAAGATAATAATAATTCGAAGGAAGAAGATTGAAGAAATATTTAAATATTGGAATAGTGGTTGCAACTTCTGCAATTTTATTTACAGGGTGTGGTATTAAATCAAGTGAATACAGCGCATCAGCACAAAATGTACAAACATTAAAGAAGTATGAAGATACAAAAATTGGTCTACATAAATTTTCTGCAAAAAACCCAGGACAACATTCAACTATGTGTAGACTTGCTGAAACAATTACTACACCAAATGATGAGTCATATGAAACTTATATTATGAATGCATTAAAAGAAGAATTAATGATGGCTGGAATTTATGATGAAAATGCAAAAATTAAACTTACTGGTTATATTGAAGAAGTTGTAGGAAGTTCAATGCTAGGAGATGCCTATTGGCAATTTAAAGTAAAAGTATCTTCTTTAAATGGTAATGAATTTGTAGTAAATACAAAAAAAGAGTATAGCTCTTCATATTTAGCAACTACTGCGTGCAATAATATGGGAAGTACTTTTGCACCATCTGTAAAAGAGTTAATTTCAGATATTGTAAGTCATCCTAATTTTGCTACATTATTAAGATAAAATAAAGAGGGCTAAGAGTTTTATCTTAAGCCCTCTAATTACTTCTACCTTTAAAAAATAATTAATTTACTTTGCTATCACAATAAAAATAAAACCCTTTTTAAGATAGAAATGCTAAAATCTTCTAAAAAGAAAGCAATATTTTTATTTAATTCTTAGAAGTATTTATCCTCTTCAAGAACTTTATTAAATGTTTATCATTTCATTACAAACTTTTTCTCATATAAATTGTTTTGAATGTACATAATAAGGCAAAAAATATTATTTTTTTAACCCAAATTTGTCGACTATTGGAATATAATCAATAATCTTGACTATAGGGTACATTATACATAAAAGGTATTATTCTAATGAAAAAAATATCAAATCTATTTTTAATATTACTTATAAGTTTTATGTTTCAAGGTTGTGCAACTCTTCTTTTATTTACAGGAACTGTAGTTGGTGGTGCATATGTAGCAAATGAAATAGAAGATGATTATAATGGTGATGCTGGTGAGTTTGTTAAAGATAAGTCTAATAAAGCATATAATGCTATTACTGGGGATTAAGCAATATTCTCTTTATTTTAATTTAGTGTTATTCACAGATGTTTCTTTAATTGTTTCGTATTTATTTACTAATATTGAAATCATATATCCTAGTGAAACTACAATAATAGTAATAATAAATATATTTCTCATTTTTTTCCTTTTTTTGAATTAATAATTACTATCCCATTGTGTATAATCTTCCACAATACCTAAAATAGAAGTATCAACAACTTCATTTGTTTCTGGATGTAAAACCTTATTTGTTTCATTTTTTACTAAGGCATCAACAGCATCTTGTACACTTATAAAGATTCCTAGTGATTGCTCATTAAATATTGCGTGGTACTTTCTATCTGGTGTTTGTCCTATATCAAATATTCCAATTTCTGTTGGATATGAAATTAATATTCTCAAAATAAATCCTTTTCTTTTTTCTTTGATATCATAACTTTTTTTTTAATAGTTAATTTTTTATATTCAAATTAAATTTTATACTTAATATTTTATTAAACTCAAAAGTATTAAAATTTAAGTAGATACTTCAAGAAGGAGTAAATTATGGAAATTAATAACAATGTACAATTTAATCAATCTGCATATTTAAATTTAGATCAATCTTTAAATAGAATTTCAAGTGCTCAAAAAATTAATAGTGCAGCAGATGATGCTTCAAGTTTAGCAATTTCTGAAAATCTAAAAGCACAAGCTAGTGGAATCTCTCAAGCTATTGATAATGCAAATAGTGCAGTAGCTTTTTCTCAACTTGGTTCACAAGCTATTAATGAACAAAGTAATATTTTAGACCAAGTAAAAGAAAAACTCTTACAAGCATCAACTGATACGACATCACAAGATGGAAGAGAATCAATCTTAACTGAGATTAAAGATTTATTAGGAAACTTTGATAATATTGCAAGTTCTACAAATTATAATGGTCAAAATATTCTTCAAAATAATTCAAATGATGCTTCAAGTTCCCAAACCCTACAATTTCAAGCAGGGGAAGATTCTCAAGATATAATTGAGTTAACTTCTATCCAATCCAATACACAAGGAACAGGATTAGAATCTTTGACAAATCAAGAAACAGGAACATTTACTTCTGAAATAGCAAGAGGATATCTAGAAAGTGTTGATAATGCAATTAATACAGTAAATAGTTTTAGAAGTGATTTAGGCTCTGTACAAAATCAACTTCAAAGTTCATCAACAAATCTTTTAACACAGTTTTCTCAAACAACAGGAGCTTCATCTGTCATATCTGATATTGATTATGCGCAAGAAGTTTCAAATTTTTCTAAACAAAATGTATTAGCACAAATTGGAGCCTACGGTGCGGCACAATCGAATAATATAAATCAAAATATTGTTAATAGATTATTATCTTAAAACCTAAGTTTTAGAACTTAGGTTTTAAAAATTTATTGTATGAGTAATTTTAACTCTTCTTAAAGGTCTTGTAGTAATCTTAAAATGCTCTACACCATTATAAACAAAATGATTTTTATATCCTGTAATAACTTTTCTTTTGTGTCTACTTGGAACATCATAACACTCTGTTCTAGTTTCATATCGATAATTATCTCTATCATTGTACTCAGGTTTATAATTATTTCTTACTTCATGAGCTACCTTAGCACCTAATAATCCACCAACTATTTGAGCAGCAACTCTTCCATTACCTCTTCCTATTTGACTTCCTATTATTGCCCCTGCTGCTGTTCCTATAAGTGTATCAACACCAAGAGTATCATTATAATTTGATGAGTAATGTCTATCATCATAATCATTTCTAACTTTATACCTAACTTCTTTACACTCTTGTCTAGAATTTCTATCATAAACATATTCATAAATAGGTTCACTATATTTGACTTTTGCAAAATCATTAAATCTATCACTTCTAGCAAACAAAGATGTTGAAATAAGTGTTATAGATAAAGTTAAAATTATAAAAATATTTTTCATTTTGTACTCTCCTTCAAAACTATATTTACTTAATTAAACTTTATCTCTTATAGACCTGCAATATGTGCTGATATAATTTTCATATCTTCATCAGATAATCTTGCAACTTGACCTTTCATAACACCTTTCATAGCGCCACCATAAGTTCCATTTTTATATCCTCTTAAAGCTGATTCTGTTTTACTAGCATCCCATCCTTTAATAATTTGAGATTTTCCTAAAGCTGCTTTTTCACCATGAGCACCATGACATCCTGCACATGATTTAAAAAGTCCTGCTCCATCTGCTGCAAAAAGAGAAGTTGCTCCTATAATTAATAATCCAGCTAATATTTTTGTTGTTTTCATTTTTGACTCCTTAATTTTCATAAGGAAGTATAAAATCTAATTGTGAAAGCATTGTGTATGCAAAATTCATATCTTAAAATAGAGTTATTTTAATTTTCCAAAAACTTTATATTTTTCCCAATAAATATCTAAAGCTTCTTGAAGATCTTTATCATTTAATATTGTTTTCTTTTTAATACCAAATCTTTTAATAAAAGCTTCAGGCATTAAGGTATTATCTTTATCTGGCTTTTTTAGATAGTTTGTCATAGCCTTTTTAACACTACTTTCACTAGAATATTTAAGCAAATACCTATAAAAGTATTTATCAATTGAAACAGGCAATTTATTATGACACTTTACGCAATCATTTTTATAAGGATTTGCAGCTAAGTTCACAAGTAATAAAATTACAATAAAAATACTCCTCAACATCTTAATCCTCATTTCCATCTGTATTCCATATTACTTTCATTTTTGTTCCATTTTTAATTTTAGAACTTACATTTATTTTAAAATCATACTCTTTTGCAATCAATGAAACAATATTTAAACCTATTCCAAAGCCCCCTACGCTTTTATCAAAACGCATGTACCTTTGAAATAGCTGCGAAATTTGTTCTTGTGTCATTCCTTTTCCTGTGTCCTCTATACTTAAAGAATTTGAATCCAAAATAACTCTAATTTCTCCTTTTATTTTATTATATTTTACTGCATTTGATAAAAGATTATCTATAAGTTTTTGAATCTTTTTTCTATCGCAAAATATATTTATATTATCTTTTATATTTATTTTAAACTCTATTTTTTTAACATCAGCAAGTGTTTTAAAATATTCAATTCTTTGTTTTAAAATCTTTGTTAAATTTAAATTTTCATTTTGCGAAATAATTTTATTATCAAGAGTTAAAAAAGTTAAATCTTCATAAATATTAGAAATAGTTTTAGCGCCAATATCTATTCTTTTTATTTTTTTTGCCATTTTTTCATCTAATAAATTTGTATCTATCATTTCTACATTAGAAATAATTGCAAAAATCGGAGTATTTAACTCATGAGTAGTATCTTTTATAAACCTATCTAATAAATGTAAGGCATCACGCATTGGTCTTAATACTATTTTTAAAAGAAAATATCCTAATAAAAGCATAAAGAAAAAAGCAATAAGAACAAAAATAAATATCTCTTTTTTTAATTTTTCTAGCCATATTAAATCATCAGGAATTTCTAAAACAACATATTTTGCACCTAAATAATAAGATTCTGGTTCTTCAATAAAGTGAATTTTATTATTACTTGTGTAAGTTACACTATTTAGATTTACATCTTTTGATTCTAGAGTAGAAAAAATTTGAATTTTATCGCTATCATAAATTGCTGAATTATATTTTTCATCTCTTGGATAAAATTTATATTTATCAAAATTTACATGCAAGTCTTTTAATCTAAAAATAAAGTCATTAGAGTATTCTTGCATGGTTATTCGTTTATTTTGAAGCATTAAATCTTTTTGAAAAGTGAAGTATAAAAAAGATATAAAAAATAGTATAACTATTGTAAAAAAAGAGTAAAGAGAAAGAAAGCCTAAAAGAGTCTTTTTTTCACTTTGAGTTAAATCGATATCCAAGCTTTTTAAGACTAACAATTCTATCTTTCCCCAAAACTTTTCTTAAGTTTTTAATATATGTTCGTAATGAATTATCACTATACTGTTCATCATAATCCCATACAAAATCATATATTCTATCATGAATTAAAAGTTCATCTTTATTTTGCAAGAAAAACTTTAAAAGTTTTTGCTCTTTAAAGTTTAGAAATACTACTTCACCATCTTTTTTAAGTTCATTTGAGTTTGTATCAAAATCAATATTTTCATCAATTTTTATTATAGAATCTTTATTTTTAGAAAACTCTCTTTTAATAATAGTTTGAACTCTCAAAAGAAGTTCTTTAAGTTCAAAAGGTTTTCTAATATAATCATCACAACCACTTTCAAAACCTTCTTCTAAAGAACTCATAGAGTTTAATGAAGTAATAAATATTGTAGGTGTGTTATTTCCCTCTTCTCTTATAATTTTTAAAAGTTCAAAGCCATTTAAAAAAGGGACATTAACATCAAATAAAAATAAATCAAACTTCTTTTCATAAATTATTTCCTGAGCTTCATCTCCATCATAAACGACACTTACATCAAAGCCTTGCTCTTCAAAATAATCAACAATAGTTTCACTAAGGGTTAAATCATCTTCCAAAAGTAGTAGTTTTGTTTTCATATTAACTTACTTACTTTTTAATTTTTCAATATTTTTATTATATTTTGCTTTTTCTTTTGGACTCATTGTTCCAACTCTAGATTTTAATTCTTTTTCAAATTTCTTTTTATTTTGCTGCTTTACATAACCCATTATTACAATAAGTTCTTCTGTACTCATTTCAGAATAATCAACAGCAAATATAGGTGAAACAAATATTGTGATTAAAGAAATAACAAAGATTTTTTTTAATTTTAACATGATTATTCTCGTATATAATTTTTCATATAATACCATAAAAATTGTAGAATAATCGTAAATAACAGACCTAGAAAAAGATAAATTGAAAATATCTCACCATTTTATAGGGGATAAATTATATTTATACTAAAATCCAAAGAAAAATAAAAAGAGAATAAATGAATATAAATAAGATTTTAAAAAAAAGAACAATTGTTCTTACTAGTTTAACACTATTGCTATTTACAGGTTGTTTTGGAGAAGCAGAACCTGAACAATGGACTTCACTAATTTATCCAGATAAAGAGAATACTAAAAGAAGTAAAAAACATGGTATTTATCCAACACTTGAAGAGTGTAGAAAAGCATCATTACTAGAATTGTCTAATTTAAAACTTGAAAACAAAGGTACATACCAATGTGGTTTAAACTGTAATTATCATGATGGTATGAAAGTAGATATTTGTGAAAAAACAAGTAAGTAAGAGTTTTTTACTCTAACTTACTTTAAATTATATAATTTTTAAATACTCTATTAACACTAAAAGAGTATTATTCTAAATGAAAAAAATAAATTTAAAATATATATGGAAATTATTACTTGATAAAAAGAAAAGTCTTATTCTTGGACAAGTAGTAACTATAATTACTATCCTATTAAGTGTTCCAATTCCTTTATTACTCCCTGCCCTTGTTGATGAAGTATTATTAAATAAACCAGATTTTTTTGTATCCAATATTGATAATTTTTTTGGTTCGGGAAATGCTTTTTATTATATTGCCATAGTGACAATTTCAGTAATATTTTTAAGACTAATTCATTTTGTTTTTACAATTATAATTACAAAAATTTTCACAAGTATCTCAAAATATGTAACTTTTAAAATAAGAGAAAAATTAATTAATCATTTAAAAATAGTTTGTATGAATGAATATGAAAGTTTAGGTTCTGGAACAATTGCCGCTAATTTAATAACTGATGTTAATACTCTTGATGATTTTATAATAAAAGGTGCTAGTAAATTTATAGCTTCAGTTTTAACTTTACTTGCTGTTTCTATTGTAATGATTGCCATACATCCTATTTTAGGACTTATGATTCTATTAATACAACCTATCATTATTTTTTTATCAAAAAAAATATCTAAACAAGTTGGAACCTTAAAAAAAGTAGAGAATAAATCAATTGCAGACTTCCAAGATAATATTGGAGAATCATTAGAACTATTTGGACAAATTAAAGCTAGTAATAAAGAAAACTATTTTTTTAATGATGCAATAAATAAAGCAAATACCATTAAAGAAACTTCAAATGAATATTCTTATAAGAGTGTTGCCTATGAAAGATTTTCTTTTACAATTTTCTTAGTAGCCTTTGAGATATTAAGAGCAAGTGGACTTTTAATGGTTGCATATAGTGATTTAAGTATTGGTATGATGTTTGCAATGTTTGGTTATATTTGGTTTATCATGACACCCGTGCAAGATATTTTATCTATGCAATACTCATATACAACAGCAATGGCAGCAATACAAAGAATAAATAAAATATTAGAACTTAATACAGAGAAAAATGGAAATAAAGTTTTAAATAAACAAAATAAAGGGGTTAATATAAAATTAGAAAATATGAATTTCTCTTATTCAAAAGAAAAACCTCTTTTAAGAGATATTACATTTTCAATATCTCCAGGGGAAAAAATTGCATTAATTGGAGCAAGTGGAAGTGGGAAAACAACTTTAGCACAAGTAATATCTGGCTTTTATACAAAAAATTCTGGAGATATTAAATATAACGATATAAGTGTAGATAAGATAAACAAACAGACTTTAAGAAATGAATTATTTTTAGTTCTTCAAATGCCCATACTTTTTAATAATACTCTAAAATTTAATATAACAATGGGAAATGAAAATATAAGTGATGAAGAAATTTATAAAGCTTTAGAAATAGCGCAATTAAAAGAGACAGTATTAGATATGAAAGAAAAGCTTAATACTATTGTTGGACGACATGGTATTAGATTAAGTGGAGGACAAAGACAAAGATTGTCAATAGCTAGAATGGTTATTGCTAATCCTAGTGTAGTTATCTTTGATGAATCAACTTCTGCTTTAGATGTTCATACAGAAGCAAAACTTTTTAATGCTTTAGAACCCATACTAAGTGATAAAACTGTAATAACAATTGCACATAGATTAAGTACAGTAAAAAATGCAAATAAAATTTATGTCTTAGATAATGGCAAAATTGTTCAAAGTGGCTCGCATGAACAATTAGAAGATGAAGAAGGCCATTATTTAGAATTTATAAAAAATCAATTAATATAAAAAATTTGTAGAAAGGATAAATTATCATTTATTATCTTACCTTAGAGGATTTAACCAATGAAACAACCTTAAATGAATATATTTATCCAAATCTTGAAGAAAACTACTATTGGGCAGACGATTTTTCAAATGAATTTTATATAAAAGCTGCACAAGCTGGTTTTATTACTACTTCTATGTATAAAGACAATAAGTTTTTTTTACTTCCTGAAATACAGTTTGATTACGCAATCTTAGATTTCAAAGATATTAAAATTCCTAAAAAAGTAACAAAATTATTAAAAGAAAATAACTATCATTTTTCAATAAATAATTGCTTTAATGATGTATGTAATAAGATAAAGTCATATCATAAAGATTCATGGTTAAAAGATGAATATATAACTATTTTAAAGAATATAAACAATAATAAAAATCTAATTAATAACTTTAAGTTAATGAGCGTAGAAGTACATGATTTGGAGACAAATGAGTTAATTTGTGGAGAAATTGGTTATAAAACAAATAATATTTACACTTCACTAACAGGTTTTAGAAAGAGAGATAAAAAATATAATAATTGGGGAAAACTACAACTAGTTTTATTAAATAATTATTTAGAAAAAAATGGCTATAGATTCTGGAACTTGGGCCATCCTCAACTAAAATATAAAATAGATTTAGGTTCAAAAATATATAATAGAAAAGATTTTTTATTGCGTTGGAACAATAATAATTAAGTTAAAATAAGTAAGAAAAAATATTATTTATAAAAGAATTTGAAGAATTGTCTCACAAATGTCTCAATTTTAAGTTTTTTTCATAATCTTGTGTGTTATAATCAAAATAAAAAGAAAGTGAGAAAGATTATGAGTAGCAATATATTAACAATAGATTTAACTAAGGATATGGAAAAATTCTTAAAGAGTAAATCAAAAGAATATAATTTATCTGTTGAAGAAACATTAAAAGAAATTTTAAGTCAACAAATTGACAGTAGAATTGATCTTGGAAAAGGTTTTTATTATGACAAAGTTGTAAAAAAAGTATTTGATAAAAAAAATATTGATGTAGGATTAACTAAAACTCAAATGAATATATTTCATACTGTTTTAAAAAATAGAGGAAATATTGTTGAAGTTGAAGTAATCAAAAAAAATGCATGGAAAGATAAAAATACATCAATTTTTACACTTAGAAATATGATTAAACAAATTAGAGATAAAACTTATTATGGACTAATTAAAAGTCATTCTAGCAGAGGTTATTCTGCAGGATTTTAATTGAAAAAATTTAGGCACATTTTATGTGTCTAAGTTTATTTTTCTATTTAATTATAAGATGCTATCGCAACTGCGATTGCTTGAATAGCTAGTAATATCCAAATTATATTACTCATGTTTTTATTAAACCACTTATTAAATTCTTGCATAAGATTTTCCATAAATATAAATATTAGGTACCACATAAGCCGCGTTTTGTTTTTTGATAATAATTTATCTAGTTGCTAAATTACTTAAGCAATCTTGCGAAGGGAATCAATGTGAAGTTTATACCACCCCTTCTTGCTGCAGGTTGGGTTTACAAAGCCATTAAGATTACTCAAAATGCTGGTAGTCTCTTACTCTACCGTTTCACCCTTACCACAAAATAGAAAACTATTTATGGCGGTCTATTCTCTGTTGCACTATCCCTTAGATTACTCTAGCCATTCTTTAAATGGAACCATACTTCACTGCAGCCCGGACTTTCCTCTTGTAAAATACAAGCTATTATCTGTTGTACCTAATATTTGGGAATAATATCTAAATCTTGTTTATTTCTTTATAATATCGTAAAAATCTGGAGCTAAAAAGTTAAAAATATTGTCATTTAGTTCTAAATTTCGTTTTACATTATTAAAACTAATTAATATTTTATTCTCTAATTCATCCTTATACGATATAGATTTAATATTATTATTTTCTCTTATTATTGTATATACTGTATTATATAACTTTGTTTCATATCTTTTTTCATCAATTTTTCTAGCTTCTTTTAAAACTCTAATCATATCAATATTATCTTCCAAAGTACTATAAATAGCTTGCTCTAATTCAGGTTCATCT
>JBFHGG010000020.1:0-36802 GCA_041583235.1 Halarcobacter sp. | reverse complement strand
TTCTAACCTATCTAAAGTTTTAATAGGATAGAATCGAAGATTAATCTTCGATTCTAACCTATCTAAAGTTTTAATAGGATAGTATTCGCTTACTTAAATCCAATTGGACAACTATGAAAAATGAAACAAAACATCTTCTAAACGATGATATCCCCTCTTTATTAAAACAAATTGCAATCCCTGCTAGTACAGGAATGTTTTTTAATACTATGTACAATGTTGTAGATACTTTTTATGCAGGACTTATTTCAACAGAAGCTATTTCAGCTTTATCTTTATCTTTTATGATTTTTTTTACAGTTATAGGTTTAGGATATGGTTTTTCTTCTGCAATTACTGCTCTTATTGGTAATGCAAGTGGAAAGAATAAAAGATTTTTAGCCTCACTTTATGCACATAAAGGTATTTTCTTTATGCAAATCCTTGCACTTTTATTAACTGTAATTGGATTTATAACTTCTCCATATTTATTTAAACTACTTGGAGCGAGTGGGCATTATTTAGATATTTCATTAGAATATATGAATGTGATCTTAGCAGGTACAATATTTTTTATGACAAATTTTGCTTTAAATGCAGTTCTTGTTTCTAGAGGAGATACAAAAACATATAGAAATACTTTAATTTTTGGATTTTTTGCAAACTTAGTTTTAAACCCACTTTTTATTTATGGTTTTTTATTTATCCCTGCCATGGGAATAAAAGGTTTAGCGCTATCTACTGTATTAATACAACTAATAAATGCTTTATATATGTTTTATAAAGTTAAACAAACCAAGCTTGTACATTTTGAAAATATTAGATATTTCTTTCCCCACAAAAAAATATATAAGGAGTTCTTTATTCAAGGAATTCCTTCAAGTATGAATATGCTTATTATGGCATTAGGTTCTATTATTTTAATGTATTTTGTTTCTTTATATGGAGTAAAAGCAGTTGCTGGGTATGGAATAGGGTTTAGAGTTGAACAACTAATGCTTTTACCAGCCTTAGGACTTAGCTCAGCAGTTCTTTCAATTGTATCCAATAACTTTGGTGCTAAAAGATATGATAGGGTTCAAGAGACTCTTAATAAAGCTTTAAAATATGGTTTTTATATATCAACTTTTGGAATTACCTTTTTATATATTTTTGGAAAACTAATAATTGAGCAATTTGATAATGACTTAGAAGTTATAGCTTATGGTTTTGATTATATTCTAATAGAAGTTTGGATTTTCTATGCATATGTAATTTTATTTGTTTGTGTATCAACTTTACAAGCAATAAAAAGACCAAAAATGATTTTATATATTGCTTTATATAGACAAATAATTGCAAAATTTTTAATGGCTTATATTTTAGTTATTTGGCTTGCTTTAGATTATATTTATCTTTGGGCAGGGGTTTTAGTTATGATTTATTCAGCTGCTATTTTTGCATATTTTTATACTCAAAATATGCTAAAAAAGCTTTGCGTTTAAATTAGCTTTTAATTAAAGACTCTATTTAAAAACAACTCTTCTAAAGGCTCTTGTAAAAGAGTCTTAGCCTCTTTAAAATCAATCTCATTTTCTTTGCATAAGAGTTTTAAAACTTCTGCTAAAGATTGTTTTTTATTTAATCTTTTTAATAAAATAAAAATAAGTTGATTTATCTCTCTATAAACTACATCATTACTTGCAAAGTCATGATAAATT
The DNA here is from genome assembly GCA_041583235.1 of Halarcobacter sp. Classification (GTDB taxonomy): domain Bacteria; phylum Campylobacterota; class Campylobacteria; order Campylobacterales; family Arcobacteraceae; genus Halarcobacter. Next base: position 35,123 of record JBFHGG010000020.1, on the reverse strand, counting down.
ACTACAAAATTCTCTCTTTTTGTTTTGTAATCTTTGTTTATAATATCAAAATCAAATCTTTTGATTCTTGCACTTTTAGATAAGGTATAAGTATCTTTATATAAGAACTTTTTTTGCTTTTTAAACTTATACTCTTTCATATAAATTTCTATTTCTATCCAATCATAATACATAAGTTCATATAGATATTTATTCTTAGAAAATAGTTTGTTTTTTTTAGCAAATTTTCTATAATCATTTGGAATTTGCCATACAAAAGGAGTTTGGGGAGTATCTTTCATAAAAGCTTTTACAGAAGATTCAAGTTTTTCATTTGATATTTTATCTACAAATAAAGGAAAACTATTTTTAACAACCTCTAAATATCTCAAAAACACAAGCTTTTGATATACATTTATTGCCGTATTTTCAAAACCCTCTTTTTGATTTAAAAGATTATCAAAAAATCTTTTTTCAATATTCAGTTCAAGACTGTTATCAGGCATTTTGAACTCTTTTAACTATTTCACTCATTTGTCTATACTCTTTTGCTAATTCAGATAAAGGAGGTATATTATTATCTCTTTCAATCATCACTGGAACATTAACTTGTTTCAAAGTATATTCTAAAAGTTTCCAAACCCCAGAGCAAATTGGCATTCCATGGGAGTCAATTTTAAAGCCTGATTCCTCATCTGAATAATGACCAGCCATGTGCATGTAAGCTACCTTAGATTTATCAATTTCATCAATAAACTTTCTTGCTTTAAAGCTATGATTAACAGAGTTTACAAATACATTGTTTACATCAAGAAGCATTTTAGCACCTGATTTTTCTAGTACTTCATTTATAAAATCTACTTCAGCCATTTCAGCATAAGGTACATAATAATAAGTTGCATTTTCTAAGATTAGATTTCTTTGAATAATATCCTCAACCTCTTTTACTCTATCACTAATTATTTCTATCATTTTTTTTGTCATTGGAACAGGTAATAGTTCATAAGATTGTTTTCCTTCAAATGAAGAAAAAGAAAGATGTTCAGAATAGTGTTCTATTTTATATCTATCTAAAAAAGTTTTAATTTGTTTTACAAATTTTCTATTAATTTTATCAGCAGAACCAATAGATAATGATAAACCATGAGCAACTGTAGGTCTTGAAAAAACTGCTTCTTCAAATGCTTTTTCATAGATTCTTGGCATATGCATCCAGTTTTCAGGAGTAACTTCCCACCAATCTGGCTGAAAATTACTCTTTTTAATATCTAATAAAAAATCACTTCTTAAACCTAAACCACAACCCTTAATATTTATCATTACTATCTTTCAATTTTTATTTTTCAGTAAAGCTTATTCTCAACCACATTTACCAGCTCCACAAGAACCTTCAACTTTTTTCTTAGCTTCTTTTTTCATATCAGAACCACATTTACCAGCTCCACATGAACCATCCATTTTCTTGCCAGCTTTTCCCGTCATCTCTTTAGCTTCTTTTTTCATATCAGAACCACATTTACCAGCTCCACATGAACCACCTGCAGCATATGCTCCAGAACTTGATAATGCAGCTCCTAAAAGAATTCCTGCTAGTTTAATTTTAGTATCTTTTTTCATAATTTATCCCTTTTTTGTTTTAATATTTTATTTGTTTTTTATTAAATTTGTTTTAAGCAACAAAAATAATTATTGTTCAACAGCTGAAATTTCAATTTCAAGTTTAACATCTTCGCTAACTGCAAAACCGCCAAATTCTAAAGCCTTATTCCACTTTAAGTCATAATCCATTCTATTGATTTTACCTTCTAAAGTAAATCCAACTCTATTATTTCCTTTGAAATCTTTAATAACTCCTATGTCTTCAACATCAAGTTTTACTTCTTTTGTAATACCTCTAATTGTTAAATCCCCAGTTACTACACCTTCATCTCCATTTGCTTTATATGATTTCATATTAAACGTCATTTCTGGATATTTATCTGAAAGGAAAAAATCTTCACTTCTTAAATGATTATCTCTTTTTTCAATTCCTGTATCTACAGATTTTGTTTCGATTTTTGCATTTAATTTATTAAATGTTTTTGTTTTATAATCAAAATCAATATCAGCAGTATAAGCTTTAAATTTACCTTTTACATTTGTAATCATTAAATGCTTTACAGAAAAGCCAACTTCTGAATGCACAGTATCTACTGTATGAGGTGTTGCATTTGCTAAAGAAAATGTTAAAGCAGATGCCGTAATTATTTTTGTCAATAGTTTCATTTTTTGAACTCCTTATCTAATTTGTATGAGAAAATTTTAGTCAGATTTTATTTAGTGTTTGTGTAGAGTATGTGGATACAAAAAATTTTATTATATGATATACTACAATTATGAAAATATTACTACTTGAAGATGATTTAATACTTAATGAGATTATAGAAGAATTCTTAATATCTTTGGAATATACAGTTACTTGTGTATATGATGGAATGAAAGCAAGTGAAGTCATTTATGATGAACATTTTGATTTAATGATTTTAGATGTAAATGTCCCTAATATCACTGGTTTTGAGTTTTTAAAAAACTTACGAGAAAATAATATTACAACTCCTGCTATCTTTATAACATCATTAAATTCTGTAGAAGATATAGAAGAAGGTTTTAAAGTAGGGGCTGATGATTATTTGAAAAAACCCTTTGAATTAAAAGAGTTAGAACTAAGAATTAACAATATAAAAAGACTTCTACATTTAGAAAAAGAAGAGCTTATCCTTGATGAAAATATTAAATTCAATGTAAAATTAAATTATATAGATAATGATTCAATTAAAACAAAGCTGCCATTAAAAGAAGCACAAATTTTAAAATATCTTTTAAACAATACAAATAGATGTGTTTCCCAAGATGAACTCTCTTCAAATATCTGGACATATGAGGGGGCACCAACATCTTCAACTATTAGAACTTATATAAAAAATATTAGAAAAATTATTGGAGAAGAGTATATTGAGACTATAAAAGGAGTAGGTTATAGATTTAACAAGAAGTGAAAAAAGAACCTTTGTTAGGTTTTTTGGACTTTATTTAGGTTCATCTTTTATTCTTTTACTAGTCATCTTTTGGCTTTTTTATAAAATTGAATCAAAATTACAATATGATTTATTAACATCAAATATGCAAAATGTTGCTTCTAAAATTTCTTCAAGTATTATCTATGCACATATGTCTGACCTTACTATTAATACTACAAAATTATCAAGTTACATAAAATATGATTATGCACTATATGATAAAAAGCATATTAGAGTTGCAGGAAATATAAACGAAAGTATTGATTTAACAAAAAGAATTCAAAAAATTGATGATAATTATATACTTGTAGATGGAACACCAAGAGGTCACTTAGGAGTTTACCATATTGCAATTAGAGAAAATATTTTTCAAGATAAAATCACTACTTTAATTGAAAAAGGAATTTTCTATTTTGTAATAATTTACTCAATTATTGCTATTATTGGTTATTATTTAGCAGATCTTTTTTTAGCTCCAATTATAAATGAAAGAAGAAAGCTCAATAACTTTATTAAAGATACAACCCATGAACTAAATACTCCAATAACTGCAATTTTAATGAGTACAGGAAAAGATTCTCCTCTTACGCAAAAAAATATGCAAAGAATAAATCTTAGTGCAAAAAGAATTTCCGAAATCTATAAAGATTTAGTTTATCTATTTTTACAAGAAAATCAAAAAGAGCCTTCTTCTGTTATTCTGCCATTAGATAAAATCATAAAAGAACAACTAGATTATTTTGATGCATTTGCGAGTAAAAAAAAGTTAACTATTACTTCAAATATTGAGGCTACAAAGTTTGAAATTGACAAAGAAAACTTTATAAGGCTATTTAATAATCTAGTTTCAAATGCCATAAAATATAATAAGATTGGTGGTTCTATAGATATAGAATTAAAAGACAAAACTCTTATTATAAAAGATACAGGAATTGGAATTAAAGAAGATTTATTAAAAGATATTTTCAAAAGATATTATAGAGCGACAAAAGATCAAGGTGGCTTTGGAATTGGGCTAAATATTGCTTATCATATTTGTCAAACACACAATATTAAAATTGATGTAAAATCAATTGAAAATGAAGGTACTACCTTTACTCTTAAATTTTAGAGATTTAGTTTATATCCAATTGATTTTATAGTTGTAATACTATCTTTTCCTAATATTTTTCGTAAATTTTTTATATATGTTCTAATAGTAGTAGCACTTGGAAGCTCATCATAAAGCCAATTATTTAAAGAAATTTCTTCTATTGAAATTGATTTATTTCTATTTTTTATAAAGTATTCAAAAACTTTTGCTTCTGTTTTTGATAAATGAGTTTCTATTTTATTTACATATATAAACTTTGTATCAAAATTATATATAAGTTCATCATTTAATATAATCTCACCTGAAGACTCAATTTGTCTTAATCTTTTTATATTATTAATTCTAAGCTCCAATTCACTTAAATGAAATGGCTTTTTAATATAATCATCTGCTCCACTATTAAAACCTTTTTCCATATCTTTTGAGGTGTGAAGTGAAGTTATAAATATTGTTGGAATATCAATTTTATTCTCTTTTAAACTTTTTAATAAATCAAAACCATTTAAAGAGGGTACATTAACATCTAAAAGCAATAAATCAAAATGCTCTTCATAAATAGCTTCTAAGGCTTCTTGTCCATCAAAATATGAAACAATATCATAATTTAGTTCAAGTAAGAACTCTTCAATTATTTCATTTAATAAAGTATCATCTTCTAGTAATAATATTTTCATAGTTTAAGTATAGTTAAATTTTTGTGTAATGTATATGGAAAAATAGTTTATGTTATAATCTTAAACATAAAAAGTGTAAGTAGGAGTTTGTTATAGATTTAACACAAAGTGAGAAAAGAACCTTTCTAAGATTTTTCACCCTTTATTTAGGTGGCTCTTTTATTCTAATGACTCTTATTGCTCTTCTTTATTATCAAAATGAAAAGAAGTTATATTTTGATTTAACAAAAACGAAAATGCAAAATGTAGTTTCTAATATCTCTTCACAAATCATTTTTTCTCATATGAGTGATCAACAATTAGATTTAAATCAATTTTTAAAAACAAACCTTTACAAGATTTCTTTTTATAATAAAGAAAAACAAAAAATAGTAGGAAACTTAGACGATAAAATTGATTTCTCAAAAAAAATCATTGAAAAGAAAAAAAACTTTATTTTAATAGATGATTCAAGTTATGGGCATTTAGATATTTATTATATTGCAATAAAAGAGAACCTATTTTTTAAGACTTTACACACTTTAAAAAATGAAATTATTATTCTATTTTTAATCATTTTTTCAATTCTTTCAATCATTGGTTTTTTCCTTGCGAAACTTTTTTTAAAACCAATAAGAGATGAAAGAAAAAAACTTAATAATTTTATAAAAGATACAACTCATGAACTAAATACACCAATAAGTGCAATTTTAATGTCTTCGGAGGGTGAAGATTTATCTAAAAAACAAGTTCAAAGAATTAAACTAGCTGCCAAGAAAATCTCAGAAGTTTATAAAGATTTAACATATGTATTTTTAGAAGAGAGCAAAGATATAACTTATTTAAAAGAGCTTTCCCTTAAGTCTTTAATAAAAGAACAACTTAAATATTTTGAAGTATTAGCTGAAAAAAAGAAAATCACAATAAAACTAGATTTAGAAGATTTTTCGTATCCCATTGATGAAAATGATTTCACTAGACTTTTTAATAATATCCTTTCAAATGCAATAAAATACAATAAAAAGTCAGGTCTTATAAATATTACTTTAAAAGATAAAACTTTAACAATTAAAGATTCCGGTATTGGAATACATGAAGATAAAATTAAAGATATATTTAAAAGATATTATAGAGCTACTGAAGAAAATGGTGGTTTTGGAATTGGTTTGAATATTGTTCAGAATATCTGTTTATCATATAAGATAAAATTTAGTGTAAAATCAAAAATAAAAGAAAGTACAACTTTTACTTTTATTTTTTAATCTTTCTTTCCACATTACTTCCATATTAAATATATAAACTTCTTTAAATAAAAAAAGGAGTCTTTATGATTACACACAATAAAATCCCATTTACAGGTAAATTACTAAAGGTAATTTCAATTTTACTGTTGACTATTGGTCTTTTAAATGCAGAACCAATCGATCTAAAAGGTAGTAAAAATGGATATGATGCGCAATTACAATCAGAGAAAACATTAGTTGTTGGAGATAACAATATTTTTGTTACATTAGGAAAAGATGGAGTAGCAGTTACTGATGCCAAAGTGAAAATTAAATTCTTTATGCCAGAAATGCCGGGAATGCCATATATGGAATATAAAGCAAAAGCAAAACTAGTTGATGGTAAATATAAAATGTTAGTAAATTTTGCAATGAGCGGAACTTGGCAATTTCACTTGATGTTTAAAACAGCAGATGGAAAAGTTCATAAAATTAGATCAAGTGTAAATTTATAGGATATATTATGTTCAAAAAATCTCTTCTTGTATCAATATTATTTGCAAACTTTGTAACTTTGAGTGCGCAAAGTATAAATACTATTGTAGAAAATACATACAATAATAACTACAATTTAAAAGCATTAGAAGAATCAATAAATAGTGCAAAAGAGCAAATTACTCTTTCTTCAAAATGGAAAAATCCAACTCTTAGTTTTGGGGCAACGGATATACAATTTGATGATGTAACAAGAAGAGATTTAGAACCTATGCAAGCCCAGTTTATTGGTTATTCTCAAGTTATTCCTTTAGGGGACAAACTTGATATTCAGAAAAAAATAGCAACAAATGATTATGAAATATCAAAATATTCTGTAGAAGAAAAAAAGCTACAATATAAATCAAAAATATATGAATATATATATAATATAAAACTATTAGAAGAAAGATTGTCTCTTTTTGAAGAGTTTAAGGTAAACACTAAAAAACTAGAGAGTCTTTTAACTCAACTTTATAAATATAATAAAGCATCACAAACACAAATTTTAAATGCTCAAATTATGTACCAAGAATTAAATCTAAAGTCACAAAAACTAAAAACTATGATAAACACACTTAATTTAAAACTTGAACAAATTACATATGTAAAAATAGATAATATTGATGTATATATGAATCTAAAGGAAATTCTTTTATCAGAGGATATAAGTTCACATCCAAAAATTTTGTCACTTGTTCAAATGTTAAATAAGTTTGATAATATTTCAATTTTAGAAAAAGAAAAAAAGAATTCAGATATAACAGTTTCACTTAGCTATTTTCAAAGAGATAGTAAATATGAAGATTATGTAAACCTTGCATTTGCAATTCCATTGTCTATTCATGGAAGTGAAGATATAAAATCAAGAAAAGCAAAATTCAAAACTCTTGAAATCCATAATAAACTAGAAGATATAAAATTAACTTTCAAGAATAAGATCACTACATTCCAACAAAATATAAATGACTCACTAATTACTTTTAATATTATTAATGAAAATATTCTTCCCAAATACAATCAATTACAAAAAGTATTAGAAACATATAACTCTTTTAATTCTAATAAGATGATTGATACAAAATCTTTAATAACAAATTTTAATGAGATTATAAAATACAAACTTAAAGCTGTTGATGAAAAAGAGAATTATTTTAATTCTATAGCAAAATCAATCTACTTTACTAAGGAAATCTAATGAAACTACTCTTAACTACCCTATTAATAGGGGCTACACTACTAAATGCCCAAATTCTTGAAGTTTCACAGTTGTTCAATAAAAAGCTCATTAAAGTACAAAAAGAAGAAATAGCTAGCTTAAAAAGCTTTTATGGCACGACTGCTTTAAATGAAACAAAAATTTTTGATATAGTGACTAGATTTGATGGATATATCACAAATTTATATGCAAATGAACAATATAAAACTATGAAAAAAGGAAGTCCACTTTTTTCAATCTATTCAGATGAAATAAATTCAATTCAGCAAGAAATGCAAATTGCAAAAGAATTTAATAAATCATTAATGAATAGTAATATTGAAAAATTAAAATCATTAGATGTAAATTATGCAACAATTAAAAAAATTAAGTCTTCAAATAAAACTATTAAAAATATATCTTTTTACTCTCCAACAAATGCTATTGTTTTACAAAAAAATATAAACCAAGGAAGTTTTGCAAAAAAAGGAAAACTTTTACTTCAACTTGCATCTTTAGATGAACTTTGGTTTATTGCATCTGTTTATCAAAAAGATTTATCATTTATTAAAAAGGATATGGATGCAAAAATATATATTGATGGGGTATCTACTCCTATTGATTCTGTTGTAGATATGATTTATCCTACAGTTGATTTAAAAACAAAAACTGTTGATGTTAGATTTGTAATTCCAAATAAAGACTTAAAACTTTACCCAAATATGTTTGCAAAAGTTACGCTAAAACAGATAAAAAAAGAGATGTTAACATTACCTAAAACAGCAGTTCTTGCTAAAGGTTCTAAATATTATGTATTCCAAAATCTTTCAAAGACTGAGATTGAACCAATTGAAATAGAGGCAAAAAGAATATCTTCTAATAAATATGAAATATTAAGTGGTATAGAAGAAGGGCAAACTGTAATTAATAATGCTTTATTTTTACTTGATTCAGATGCAATCACAAATGGACTTTATAGTTCAGACGATGATGACTGGTAGGAACTAGTTATGGTAGAGAATATAATTTCATATAGTATTAAAAACAAGTTTTTAGTACTATTTTCAATCATTATTTTAACATTTGCATCTTTTTGGGCTCTTAAAAATACATCTTTAGATGCCTTACCTGACCTTTCTCCTCCACAAGTAATTGTACAAGTTAAATGGGCAGGGCAAAGCCCAAAAACAATAGAAGAACAAGTGTCTTATCCACTAATATCAAACTTAATGTCTTTGCCAAATATTGATACAGTTAGAGCTATGAGTTCATTTCAAAATGCTTTGATATATATTATATTTAAAGATGGGACGGATTTATATGACTCTAGAAATAGAATATTAGAACAACTATCTCAACTTCAAGGTACATTTCCGGAGGGCGTAAATGTTGCAATTGGTCCTGATGCTACAGGAGTGGGCTGGGCTTATGAATATGCTCTAAAATCTGATACTAAATCACTAGATGAATTAAGAACTTTACAAGACTATTATTATAAATATGCACTTCTTGGAGTTGATGGAGTAAGTGAGATTGCTTCAATTGGTGGATTTATAAAAAACTATGAGATTACTCTAAATCAAGATAAATTAGTTCAATATGATATTAGTATTCAAGAAGTGAAAAAAGCCCTTATCAATAATAATGATGAAAAAGGTGGACGAATCATTTTAGAAAATGGTTTTGAACATATGATTCAAGCTAAAGGTTATTTAAAATCTGTAGTAGATATTGAAAATATTACGATTAAAACAAATAACTCTATACCTCTTAAAATAAAAGATATTGCAGATGTAAATATTACCTCTACAAATAGAAGAGGAATGGTTGACTTAAATGGTGAAGGAGACACTGTTGGAGGGATTGTTGTTGTAAGATATGGAGAGAACCCTTATGCAGTTATTAAAGCAGTAAAAGAAAAAATTAAAACACTAAATGTAGATGGTGTTGAAGTTATTGAGACTTATGATAGATCTTCTCTTATTGATAAAGCAATTGATACATTAAAAAACACTCTTATTGAAGAGTCTATTATTGTTATGATTATTACAGGGCTATTTCTATTCCACTTTAGGTCTGCTTTGATTATTATTATTACTCTTCCTATTACAGTTTTAATTACATTTTTACTTATGAAAGCTTTTGGAATGGGTTCAAATATCATGAGTTTAGGTGGTATTGCTATTGCAATTGGTGCAATGGTTGATGCTACTATTGTAATGGTTGAAAATGCCCATAAATACCTGCAGGGTAAAGAAGACATTTCAAATGAAGAACGAGTTAAAATTATCATCAAATCTGCAAAACAAGTAGGGCGTCCAATTTTCTTTGCTCTTATGCTAGTTGTTGTTTCATTTTTGCCAATTTTTGCTTTAACAGGACAAGAAGGAAGATTATTTACTCCGCTTGCATTTACTAAATCTTTTGCAATGATTGCAGGAGCAATTTTATCAATCACAGTTGTACCTATACTTATGGTGTTTTTTATTAAAGGTAAACTTTTACGAGAAGATAAAAATATATTAAATAAATTCTTTATTATGTTGTATTCTCCATTACTAAAAATGTCACTTAGGTTTAGATATCTAATAGTATTTATTTTCTTAGGTACATTAATTGCGGCATATCCAGTTTATAAAAAACAAAACTGGGAATTTATGCCAATGATGAATGAACAAACTTTTATGTATATGCCTGTTACTCCATATGGGTTAGGTATTGATTTATCTAAAGAATTAACTCAAAAAACAAATAGAATAATCAAGTCATTTCCTGAAGTAGAAACTGTATTTGGGAAAGCTGGTCGAGCTGATACTGCGACGGATCCAACACCGTTAGCTATGATAGAAACTATTATTACCTTTAAACCAGAAGATCAATGGCGTCCTGGAATGACATATAAAAAACTTATGGATGAAATGGATAAAAAACTTCAAGTTGCAGGGCTTATTAACTCTTGGACATATCCAATTAGAGGAAGAATTGATATGCTTCTTACAGGTATTAGAACTCCTCTTGGAATTAAATTATATGGAAATAATCATCAAGTCCTAGAAGAAACTGCAGGACTAATTGAAAAGAAATTAAAGAAATTTGATAAAACACTTTCTGTTTCAACTGATAAGATTAATTCAGGATATTATCTAAATATAAATGTAAAAGAAGAAATGTTAGCAAGATATGGTATCACAAAGAATGATGTTCTTTCTACTATTTCACTGGGTGTTGCAGGAGCAAAGATATCTACTTTTATTGATGGATTAGAAAGATACCCTATAAGTTTAAGATATGAAACAACACAAAGAGAAGATATCGTAGTTTTAAATAATCTACAAATAAAAACAAAACTAGGATTTCAACCACTTGAAATGTTTGCTAATTTAAAATATGAAGAAGGTCCTTCTGTAATAAAATCAGAAAAAGCTTTAAACGTAAACTTTATATATATAACTCCAAAGAATGGCATATCAGCTAAACAATATAAAGATGAAGCAAAAGCTTTATTAAAAGATATAAAGCTTCCGGAAGGCTTCTATTTTGAATGGGCAGGGCAAAGTGAATACTTAGAATCTGCAATGCAAAGATTGATCTACATTATTCCTTTAACTTTTGTTATTATCTTTATTTTGATTTATTTTGCACTTAGAAATCTAACTTACACAATGATTATATTTTTCACTTTACCTTTTGCTCTTACAGGTGGGATATTTTATTTAGATTTTCTAGATTTTAATATTTCAATTGCAGTTATAGTTGGCTTTTTAGCGCTCTTAGGAGTTGCTGCTGAAACTTCAATTGTAATGCTTGTATACTTACATGAAGCAATGCTAGAACTAAAAAACAAATGTATTGAACCAGAAAAAACACATATTTTCAATGCAATTTATAAAGGTGCTGTATTAAGATTACGTCCTAAACTTATGACTCTTTTTGCCATTTTAGGAGGTCTTATTCCTATTATGTATATAAATGGTGTAGGAAGTGAAGTTATGCAAAGAATTGCCGCTCCTATGATTGGAGGAATGATATCTTCAGCATTTTTAACACTAGTAATAATTCCTGCAATCTTTTATATATTAGCCTTAAGAAAAAAAGGGGAAATGGCTGATTGTGATTTATCTCATTAGACTTATAAGTTTTGATTATAAGTCTAGAAAAATTAATTTTTTTTGATTTAATATAAAAAACCCACGATTACTACACAAAAAAAGTTTATAATACGACATATTTAAATTGATATAATGAAAACTAATAATTAAACAATTTTTAGCATTCCCAGCATTCTTCTCCTTACGCAGGTTTTCATTATACTCAAATCTTACAAATTACGCCAACTTCAATTAACTTAAAAATTTTAGGCAAAAAAAAAGGTCTCCTAAGAGACCTTTTTTTATTTAAGAACAAAGATAATCTAGTATTGTCTTCTAGGTCTTTCTTCTCTTGGTTTAGCTTCATTTACTCTTAAACTTCTACCTTCAGAGTCGCTTCCATTTAATGCTTCAATAGCAGCATTTCCACCAATTTCAGTTTGCATTTCAACAAAACCAAAACCTTTTGATCGTCCTGTCTCTCTGTCCATAATGATTTTTGCACTTTTAACTTCACCAAACTTAGCGAACATCGCTTCCAAATCACTATCTCCCATTCTATATGACAGATTCCCTACATAAATATTCATTACTTGTCTTCCTTTTTTAAAGTAATATAATTATGCCTGATTATTTTTTAATAAGCAAGTATTTCTTTTTATTACTTATTAAAATTAAGAGCTAAGGCTTTATTAATCCTACTTTTCACTTCATCAAAACCAAGAATAGCCATAATATCATATACTGAAGGAGCTTGTGTTCCACCTGTAAGAGCTATTCTAATTGGTTGGAATAATTGAGGAAATTTAAGCTCAAACTCTTCAATAAAAGGTTTAGTTAAAAGCTCATAATCAACAGCTAAACGTAGAGCCTCTTTTTTCTCTTCTAAAATATTTAAGTAACACTCTAAAATTTTAGGAGTATCTTCTTTAACAAATTTTCTAGAACCTTTAGCTTCATAATCACTTGGAGCTTCCATTATTTTATTTATAGCTTCTTTTAATTCTACTATAGTCTGTGCTCTCTCTTTTGATAAATCTAAAATCATCTCTTTTTTATCATGTCCTTCAATATAACAATCAAAAAACTCTAACTCTTTTAATAATCTATCATTTGAAACATTTTTAATATAATGAGAATTTAACCATAATAACTTCTCTTCATTATATGAAGATGCAGATTTATTAATATTACTTGGATCAAAAAGTTCCAACATTTCATCCATTGAAAAAATTTCTTGATCCCCATTTGACCAACCAAGTCTTACCAAAAAGTTTAATAGTGCTTCGGGAAGATATCCTTGTCTTTTATAATCCATAACATCTAAAGCCCCATCCCTTTTTGATAATTTCTTACCTTGAGGATTATTAATCATTGGTACATGGTAAAACTTAGGTACATCAAAACCAAGTGCTTCATAAATCACTATTTGCTTTGCAGTATTAGTTAAGTGATCATCACCTCTAATAACATCTGAAATATTCATTAATGAATCATCAATTGTTACAACAAAATTATATGTAGGCATTCCATTAGAACGTGCAATTACAAAGTCATCTACTTCTGAACAATCAAAGTTCATAATAGATTTAACTCCATCAATAAATGTAATAATTCCTTTTTTAGGAGATTTAATTCTTACAACAGGTTCAACACCTTCAGGGATAGCAGGTAATTTTTTACCATCTTCAGGTCTCCAAGTACCATCATATTTAGGAGTTTGTTTATTAGCCATTTGACTTTCTCTTAAAGCATCTAACTCTTCTCTACTCATATAACAATAATAAGCTTTCCCTTCATCAAGAAGTTGATTTATATATTTTGTATAAATATCTAATCTTTTTGATTGATATTCAACTTCACCATCATAATTTAATCCAACCCAATCAAAAGCCTTTATAATAGCATCCATTGCAGCATCATTATTTCTTTGTGTATCTGTATCTTCAATTCTTAATTTAAATTCACCATTTGTTTTTCTAGCCCAAAGGTAACTATAAAGTGCAGTTCTTAAACCACCAATATGTAAATATCCTGTTGGACTTGGAGCAAATCTAGTAATTGCCATTTTTTTAATTCCTTATTATTTTTTCTTTATTACTTATCTTTATTACTTATAAAAAAGCCTATTCCTGAAATAATTGCTACAATTGCAATAAAAATCAACAGTCCATACTCAAGAGGCTCCATTGCTTTCCTTTTCTTTTAATTGTCCACATGCAGCAGAGATATCAAGGCCTTTGGATTCTCTTATTGTACAAAGTAAGCCTCTGCTTGTTAAATATTCTTGGAATTTTATCATATCATCCCTTTGTGGTCTTTGATATGTTGTTCCTGGGTATGGATTAAAATATATTAAGTTTACTTTTGCTTTTATTCCATCTAATAATTTTAATAATTTTTGTGCACTAGCAATATCATCATTTTTATTTTTTATTACTAAATATTCAAACATAACTTTTTTTCTAGTATCAATTGGGAATTTTTTAACTGCATCAATTATTGATTGTATATTATATGCTTTATTCATAGGAATTAATTCACTTCTTAAGCCATCATCAACAGCGTGTAAAGAGATTGCTAACTGAATACCTAAATCTTCATTTCCCAACTTCTCAATTTTTGAAGACAAACCTGAAGTTGAAACAGTTATTCTTCTTTTATTAATTGATAAACCTTCTTCTTCTGAAAAAACTTTTACCGAGTGTACAAAATTCTTATAATTATCTAAAGGTTCACCCATTCCCATATAAACAATATTTACTGATTTATTTTCAGCTATTTCATTATCTCTTTTTATTTGTACAATTTGATCTACTATTTCACCAACAGATAAATTTCTAACAAAGCCACCTTTTGCTGTTAAACAAAAAGTACATCCAACTTTACATCCAACTTGTGTTGAAATACATACAGTATACTTTTCACTTCTTTCAATAACACCTTCGTCATTTATTTTTTTCTTCTTCATTAAAAGTAGAACAGCTTCAACTGTATGGCCATCATGAAGTTTAAAAAGATATTTTATACTTCCATCTAAGCTTTGCTCTTTTTTTACAATTTCTAAAATATTTATTGCATAATTCTCTTTTAAATTCTCTTTTAATTCATTTGGTAAGTTTTTCATTTCATCAAATGAATTTACATATTTCTTATAAATCCAATTATAAACTTGTTTTGCTCTAAAAGCAGGTTTTAACTGCATTTTTAATTCTTCTAATGTGTAATCGTATATCGAATTCATTTTTTTCCTTTTCTCTGTTTCCAAAGTTTCATGGCTACATAGGTAGACCATTATACTTTCACCACCTAAATAAGCAAAACTATTTGCTTTCTAAACAGCGTTTCACGTGAAACACTGTTAATAAAATGTGAATTTCTTCATCTTTTAAGTCTTGAAAGTAAAGTGCAATACCTTCATGCACGTAACCCGAGAAACCTTTCTATTTAATTATTTGTTTTTCAACTAAGTATGAAGTTAATTTAGACATTGCTTCTTTGTGATTTTTAATAAAATCTTCATGGGCTTTATCATTAGTATAGTTAGTAATTATGAAAATTCCAGCAGCAGGAATTCCAAACTCTTGTGCTACTTGTAAAATAGAAAAGAACTCCATATTTTCTATTTCCATTCCATAATTCTTATATTTCTTACATAACCCTTCATTTGTTGATATATAATTTGAACTATTAACAATAGTATCATCTCTTGTCATATCATGTTCTGATTTTAAAATATTCTTTAATGGAGTATAAGAGTCCTTTCTTAAAAATGATAACTCTAAATTTCCTGCACTTTTTGATTCTATTATATCAAATATTTTATGCTCACCATAAGAGCCAGCCGTTCCAATAAACAATAAAGTATCAGGTTTATTAAGTAAGCATATTTTTGTTAAATTAATTGCTGATTCAATTAAACCAACACCAACTGCTTCTGCAAACTTAAAACTTTCATTTCTACCTGCACAAATTATCATTCACACTCCAATGTATATTTTGGGTTTATTTTTATTTTTTCCTGATTTGTTTCCAACAAAGGAGTAGTTTTATGAGATATATCAGATACAGAGTAAATTTCTTTTTCATTTTTTTGTAAAAATTGTTCTAGTCTATTAATTGATATACTCTTTATAATACAGTTTTTATTTATATCCGAAGATAAGTTTTTTGCATATCTTTGTCCCCAAGTAATTGCATCAAGTCTTAATAAGTCTAAGGTTATATTAAAAGTATCTTCTCTTACACTCCAAGATAGATTATTAACGGAGACTGTTGTATCTCTATTTTTCTTTAATGAAGTTATTTCAGAAATAAATTCGTCTATATATCTAGCTTTACGAGAATTGATTTTATACTTTAACTCCCCAATATAAGAAACAATACGAGGAGTACTTGATAAATGTTTATATTTAGGTCTTATAGCAAAAGAAATTAATTTTTTTTCTACTTTATCATAAGTCTTTATTTTTTGATTAAATACATCAAGACGGTCCCTTACAATTATTTCATTATCATCAGTAATTGTAACTGTTAAAAATGCACTTAAAGTATCGCGTGATAATTCATGAGAAAACTTTTTATTAAATTCAAGCTCAAAAGATAGAGCAAATATTGGAAGTAGTAACAAAAGTTTAATAAGTTTCATTTTAAATCCTTACAGGTATCTTATTATCTCTTAAATATTTTTTCAATTCCATAATATCAATTTCTCTAAAGTGAAAAATCGAGGCTGCTAATGCAGCACTTGCACCATATTCAAAAGCTTCTTTCATATGTTCCATGGTTCCTGCTCCTCCACTTGCAATAACAGGAATATCAACAAGAGAAGAAATTTTTTCGGTTATATTTAATTCAAAACCAGTTTTAGCACCATCTGTATCCATAGAAGTAAGTAGTATTTCACCAGCTCCTCTATTATATACCTCTTTAGCCCATTCTAAAGCATCAAGACCTGTATCTTCTCTTCCACCCTTTACAAAAACATGATAAGAACCATCAGAAACTTTTTTTACATCAATTGCGACAACAATACATTGACTACCAAATCTTTTTGCTCCTTGGTTTATAAAGTCAGGATTAACAACTGCTGAAGAGTTTACAGAGACTTTATCACAACCAACATTGAGCAGTTTATAGATATCTTCAAGCTTTCTAATGCCTCCACCAACAGTAAGAGGAATAAAGACTTCTTTTGCTACATCTTTAACTATATCAACAATAGTATCTCTATTTTCATGGCTTGCTGTGATATCAAGAAAAGTGATCTCATCTGCACCTTCATTATTGTATCTTTTAGCAACTTCTACAGGATCACCTGCATCACGTAGACCAACAAAGTTTACACCCTTTACAACTCTGCCATCTTTTACATCTAAGCAAGGAATAATTCTTTTTGCAAAATAACTCAATATAAATCCTTCAATTTTATAAAAATAATCTTATCTAATTGTAAGTTAAAAGCAGATATACTCTTCGTTCTTATGAAAAATAATAATATAATAGCAAAAAAAAGGTTTGGACAAAACTTTTTAAAAGATAGCAGTGTTTTAACAAGGATCATCCAATCGATGCCCAATAACAATAATCATATTGTAGAAATTGGCCCTGGATTAGGTGATTTGACACAAAATTTAGTCAAGTACAAAGATACGACTGCATATGAAGTCGATACTGATTTAATCAGTATATTAAAGTCAAAATTTGCGATAGAACTAGAAAGCGAGCGATTAAAACTTCACCACACTGATGTTTTAGAAGCTTGGGATAAAATAGGTAGTTTGCATAATAGCAAATACGATTTAATAGCAAATCTACCGTATTATATTGCAACAAATATTATATTAAGAGCATTTGAAGATATAAACTGTGAAAACATTATTGTAATGGTTCAAAAAGAAGTAGCTCTTAAATTTTCTGCTAAAGCAGGAGATAAAGAGTATTCTTCATTAGGAGTAATTACGGAGCTTGTTTCAAGAGAATCGAGGATACTATTTGATGTACCTCCTGAGTCATTTGACCCTCCACCAAAAGTAATGTCATCAATTTTATTTATATCAAAAAACTCAAAAGTAGGATTAGATAAGGATTTTAATAAATTCTTAAAGGTTTGTTTTTCTCAACCTAGAAAAAAACTATCTAAAAACCTTTCTTCAATAGTGAATAAAGAGTTTTTATCTAATATCTATAATGAACTTAATTTAAATGAGACTTTACGACCACATCAAGTAAGCGCATCTTTGTATAGCCAATTGTATACAAAGGTTAAGAATGGAAAAGAACGAAACTAACAATCAAGAGACTGTAGTTAAAAAGCAAGAAACAACACAAAAAGCTCCTGCTAATAAAAATACTCAAGCAAATAATACACAAAAGCCAAATGAAACGGCTCCGAATGGCGATAAGAAAGCTCCTTATAACAAAAAAAGAAAACCAAATAATAACAGAGCAAAAGCACATAATAGTAGACATAATTCAGCATGGATTGCAGAATTAAAAAAAGCTCATAGTATCAATGAAAGATCACATAAAGAAAGATTAAACCCACATAATAAGCTTAATTTATCTACTAATGCAAAAGTTAGAATTACTCCACTTGGAGGATTAGGTGAAATTGGTGGAAACATGATGGTAATTGAAACTGAAAAAAGTGCCATTGTTGTAGATGTAGGGATGAGTTTCCCTGATGAAGATATGCATGGAGTGGATATTTTAATTCCAGATTTTACTTATATTAGACAAATCAAAGATAAAATTGTAGGTGTAGTTATAACTCATGGTCATGAAGATCACATTGGAGCAATGGCTTATCTTTATAAAGAGTTACAATTTCCAATTTATGGAACATCTTTACCTTTAGAAATGATTGGTTCTAAATTTGATGAACATAAAATAAAGCAACATAGAAATTTATTTAGACCAGTAGAAAAAAGAATTCCTGTTAAAATAGGGGACTTTGAAGTAGAGTGGATTCATATCACTCACTCAATTATTGATGCCTCATCTTTAGCAATTACTACAGAAGCTGGAACAATTATCCATACAGGTGATTTTAAAATTGACCATACTCCAATTGATGGTTTCCCAACAGATTTACATAGATTTGCACATTATGGGGAAAAGGGTGTTTTACTTTTAATGTCTGATTCAACAAACTCACACTCCCCTGGATTTACTAAATCTGAAAAGACTGTAGGACCTACTTTTGATAGATTATTTTCTACTGCAAAAGGGAGAGTTATTATGTCAACTTTCTCATCTAATATTCATAGAGTAGCACAAGCAATTGATCATGGAATTAAATATGGTAGAAAAGTTTGTGTTATTGGAAGATCAATGGAAAAGAACTTAGACCTAGCAATGAGTTTAGGATATATTAAATTCCCTAAAGATCAATTTATTGATGCATATGAAATTAATAAATATGCTGATAATGAAGTTTTAATTGTTACAACTGGTTCTCAAGGTGAATCTATGTCTGCACTATATAGGATGTCTATCCATGAGCATAGACATGTTAAAATAAAGCCAGGTGATCAAATCATTCTATCTGCGAAAGCAATTCCAGGAAATGAAGCAAGTGTATCAGCAGTTATAAATCACTTACTTAAAGCTGGTGCTCAAGTTGCATATCAAGACTTTAGTGAAATTCATGTTTCTGGACATGCAGCGCAAGAAGAACAAAAACTTATGCTAAGACTAGTAAAACCAAAATTCTTTATGCCAATTCATGGAGAGTACAATCATGCTGTCAAACATCAAAAAACTGGTATTGCTTGTGGAGTTCTTGAAAGAAATACATATATAATGAGTGATGGGGAACAAGTAGAAGTTAGTCCTAAATATCTTAAAAAAGTTAAATCTGTTAAAACAGGAAAAGTTTATATTGATAATCAACTTAACAATAAAATTGCAGATGATATTATACTAGATAGACAAACTATGGCAAATGAAGGTGTTGTAGTAATTGTTGGTCAAATTAACGCAAATGATAGAAAAATGGAACAAAGACCAAGAGTCTCTTCATTTGGTTTAGTTCCTGATAAATTAGATAGAGCATTTTCAAAAGAGATTGAAGATTTATTATCAACATTTTTAAGTAATGCAAAAGAAGGATTATTTAAAAATACAAAAGTTTTAGAAGATGAAATTAGAAAAGTAGTAAGAAAACATTGTGTTAGAAAATATAAAAAATATCCAATGATTGTTCCAACACTATTTGTTCAATAAGGAAAATTATGGATTTTAATAAAATAGCAAAAGAAGTTCTTGAAACTGAAGCAAATGAACTTAAATTAGCAGCAGATAATATTTCGGCATTTGATTTAGAGAAAGCTTTAGATCTAATTGTTTCTTGTAAAGGAAAACTTATAGTTACAGGTGTTGGTAAATCAGGACTTGTTGGAGCAAAAATTGCTGCAACATTAGCAAGTACTGGAACTTCATCTTTCTTCTTGCATCCAACTGAAGCGATGCATGGTGATTTAGGAATGATTGGTAAAAATGATATTGTTTTAGGTATCTCATATAGTGGGGAAAGTGAAGAGTTAATTCAACTTCTTCCTCATCTTAAAAGATTTGATATACCATTAATAGCAATGGCAAAAAATATAGATTCTACTTTAGGTAAATACTCAGACTTTTTTATGAATATTTCTGTTACAAAAGAGGCATGTCCTTTGGATACTGCACCAACATCTTCAACAACATTAACAATGGCAATGGGTGATGTACTGGCAGTTTGTTTAATGAGAAAAAGAAACTTTCAAAAAGAAGATTTTGCATCATTTCATCCTGGAGGTAGCTTAGGTAAAAAGCTATTTATAAAAGTTGATGATTTGCTGAGATCTCAAAATCTTCCAATTGTTTCACGTGAAACAAAATTAAAAGATGCAATAGTATCAATGAGTGAAGGAAGACTTGGAAGTGTTTTAATTACTGATAAAGAGGGTAAACTAAGCTCTGTATTAAGTGATGGGGATTTAAGAAGAGCCTTAATGAATGAAGACTTTAGCATGGATTGTGAAGTAGAATCAATAGCTACAAAAAATCCAAAGACAATAAATGATAAAAATCTACTAGCAAGTGATGCATTAAAAGTTATTGAAAACTTCAAAATTCAATTACTTGTTGTTACTGATGAAGAGAATAAAATAGTAGGTGTTTTACATATTCACGATTTAATTCAAGCAGGTATAAAATGAGAGAAGAAGAGATAGAAATAGATGAACCAGTAAGACTGAATAAATTTATTTCACATAACAGTAATTACTCAAGAAGAGAGGCTGATAAATTAATAGAAGAGGGTAGAGTTACAATTAATTCAAATACTGTAACAAACCTTGCTACAAAAGTAACAGCTAATGACATTGTAAAAATTGGTAAAAGACTTATCAAAGAAGATAAAAATAGAATGTACACAGTTATAATCTATAATAAACCAAAGGGTGAACTTGTAACTAAAAAAGATCCTCAAGGAAGACGTGTAATTTTTGATTCTTTAGATAAAAAATATAAACACTTTATGCCAATAGGGAGACTTGATTATGCAAGTGAAGGATTAATCTTATTAACTGATGATGTAAATGTTGCTAATAAATTAATGCATTCAAATCTTGAAAGAGTTTATAAAATAAAGGTTGATGGAAAAATACATCCTAAAGTTGAAGAAGCTATGTTACATGGATTAGAACTAGAAGATGCAACAAGTGGTGCACACGAAAAATCAAAAATTAAATCAATGACATTTGAACCTTTTGTAGCTTATCAAATTCTCACAAATGGAGATAACTTTTCAAAAATAAAGGTTGGAATTACTGAAGGTAAGAATAGAGAACTTCGAAGATTTTTTGCACACTTTGGATTAGAAGTAATGGATTTAAAAAGATTTGAATTTGGTGGAATATCTTTAAATAATTTGCCTACAGGTAAAAGTAGATATTTAACTAGAGATGAATATAGAGACTTAAGACATTTTGTAAATAATACAAGTGTAAGTAATAGTAAGAATGATGAAAATGAAAATATAAACGACGATTACTATTATAAAGATAATGACTGATTTATCTAATAAATTAAGACCAACAAATTTAAATGAATTTATAGGTCAAAAGCATATTATTGGTAAAGATAAGGCCTTATATAAATTAATACAAAAAAAAGAGATTCCACATCTCTTTTTTTATGGAAAACCAGGGACAGGAAAAACTACATTAGCAAAAATAATTGCTAAGCATATAGATACAGATTACTACTACTTTAATGCAACCTCAATAAAAATAGAAGATTTACGTAAGGTATTTGATAGATATAAAAATTCTTTAATTAAACCTTTGATATTTATTGATGAAGTACATAGGCTCTCAAAAAATCAACAAGAAGTATTATTACCAATTATGGAAAGTTATCAAGCTATTATAATTGGAGCTAGTACGGAAAATCCATTTTTTACTTTAACTAATGCTATACGTTCAAGATCATTTTTATATGAGTTTTTAGAATTAAGTAAAGAAGACCTATCACAAGTAATTAATACAGCATTAGAAAATAGCGAAATAAAATTAAGTAAAGAGGCAAGAGCATACTTAATAACTTCAAGTAGTGGAGATGCAAGGGCAATGTTAAACTTGCTTAATTTTGCTTCTAAAATTGAAAGTGATATTAGTTTCGAATTATTAAAAGAATTAAGACCAAATGTAATTGGAGATGGAGTTAGCTCTTCTGATTCACACTATGATTTAGCAAGTGCAATGATTAAATCATTAAGAGGCTCAGATGTAGATGCAACTTTATATTACTTAGCAAGACTTATAAATGGCGGGGAATCTGTTGAATTTATAACAAGAAGAATGGTAATCTTTGCAAGTGAAGATATAGGTAATGCAAATCCAAATGCTTTAAACTTAGCTGTTAGTACTATGACCGCAACATCAAAAATAGGTTATCCTGAAAGTAAGATACTTTTAGGACAGTGTGCTATTTATTTAGCTTCTTGTCCAAAATCAAATAGTTCATATAAAGCAATCAATAAAGCGCTAAGTGAAGTTAAAGATGGTAAAATACTAGAAATACCAAAACATATAAATAATCAACATAATGGTTATTTATATCCCCATGACTTTGGTGGTTGGGTAAAACAAGAGTATTTAAAAGAAGACTTAGGTCTTTATACATCATTAAATATTGGATATGAAAAAACTTTATCTGAGTGGCTTACAAAGATAAAAGGAAAAAACAACTAAAGGAAGAAAATGGACATAATGGAATATTATTTATGGATTGTGATTTTTCACATAATGGCAATGATGTCATGGATGGCAATGCTTTTTTATCAACCAAGACTTTATGTATATCATACAGAGCATAAAAATAAAAAAGATTTTGTTGATGTTGTAAAAATTCAAGAATATAAAATGTATAAATACATTGGACTTCCTGCAATGTGGGCAACAGTTTTAAGTGGAATATTTATGATTTATCTAAGACCTGATTTACTTCAAGGTGATGGATGGATGCATGCAAAAATTTTAGTAGTAATAATACTAATGGCTTATTCATTTTCATTAGAATATTATAGAAAACAACTTGAAAAAGGCAAATATAAACATACAGGGAATTTTTATAGAGCATATAATGAAGTACCAACTGTTTTATCTATTTTAATTGTTGGATATGTAATTACTAAAACTTTTTCATTATTATTTACTTTTATTACACTGCTATTTGGAGTATTTATAATATATAAAGTGTTAAAACAAACACCTAAAGATTCAAAATGAATTTTGAAAAGATATATGTCTTAGATACAAATATTTTACTTGAAGATGCAACAAATATTTTTAAACTTAGTGATGAAAGTAAAAACTTAATAGTTTTACCTGAAACAGTTTTAGATGAAATTGATACAAAAAAAAGTGGTTTTGATGAAATAAATTTCCAAGCAAGAGAGTTTGCAAGAATACTTGAAAACTCGACTATTATTAATTCAAAAAAAGAGGGTAATTTTAAAATTGTTAGTCTAGAAGTTCATGGAATTCAAAATAGTAGAATTGATGTAATTTCAAGCGATGAATATTTAGTTAATACTAAAAATGTTGCATTAAATATAATTAATGATAGAAAAATTTTAGAGATTGCAAGTTTTACAAAAGAGTATTATGAAAAAGAAACAACATTTATTTCTCTAGATATAATGGCAAGAACGAGAGCTGTAAGTTTAGATATTACAACAGATTCATTAATTGGTTCTAATAAAGAAGAGTTTAATTATGAATATATTAAAACTATTGAAATTACCTTTGAGCAAACAGAATTCTTAGGCAATTCATTAATTAAAGATTTTGATGAAGAGTATAAAGATTATAACTTTTGTTATTGCTTTAAAGTAAAAGGTTCAGACCAGGTAATACTTGCAACAATACAAAACAAGAGAATCTACTTGCTTGATGAAAGTGAAATTAGAAATCAAGTGATTACACCTTTAAATAAAGAACAACTATTTTTCTCAGATGCAATTCTTTCACATTTCTTTAATGTCTTAATAGTAGAAGCTAAAGCAGGGAGTGGTAAAACCTTATTAGCTTTAAGTGGGGCATTAAAACTAGTACGTCAAAAATTCTTTCAAAAAATAATCTATATACGTAATTCAATTGAATCCCTAGATAAAGGTGAAGATGTTGGATATCTCCCAGGACTTGAAGAAAAGTTTAAAATTTATAATCATCCCTTAATGGATAGCTTAGATTATATAATAAGAACAGAATATAAAAAAAGAAAAGCAAATAAAAAAAGTGCTGAGAATATAAGTGAACTTGATGATCAAGAAGTAAGCCAAAGAATAGAACAGATGATTCAAAACTATGGAATAGAAACAATGTGGGTGGGAGAAATGAGAGGAAGAACATTATCTAATGCATTTGTAATAATTGATGAAGCACAAAATATGTCAAATAAAACTATGCAAATGGTTTTATCAAGAATTGATAGTTCATGTAAGGTAGTTGTATTAGGAAGTAATAAACAAATTGATAACTTCTACGTAAACAAACACACTAACTCATTAACAACTCTATTAAAGTCCACAAAAGAAAAAAGTGAACTTGTAAATACTTTTGCTATAAAACTTCAAAAAGTACTAAGAGGTCCAATTACTGAATGGGCTGAGCATATATTTTCTAGTAAAAATAAATAAAGCAAAGTTAAATAAATTTATATACCTTTACATACAAAAATAGGTAAAGGTATACAAAATAAAAATACTTTTTATAAAAAGAAAACTCTTAGCTTCTAATATTAATCTTAATAAAACTTATCCATTAACTAATGTAATAAAACATGAAGTTAAAAAGGTATTTTAAAAAGAAGAAGAATCTCTCATAATTCTATACATTTAAATCTAATACTAAGTATTCTTTTAAAGAAAAGAACTATTTTTGGGGAGTTTGTAAAGTAATTATAAAAAATTAAAAAACAATAGATTAAATAGAATACATAAAATATGACATTTTTTAATAACTTTAAAAAACAAATATAAAATAAAGTAAAAAACTATCTAATAAACAGAAGATTTGACATCAAATCAAAATTCGTAGTATAATACATACTAGAATATGATAGGAGAGAGTATGAATCCTTTACAATATACCTCAGAAGAGATGTTTTCATCTACAGAATTAATTAGAAAAAGTAAACTAGTTTTTGATAAACTTCATAACAAAGAAATTGAAAAAGCAATAATTTTAAGGGATGGGAAACCTAGTTTTATGCTTTTAGATTTTACTATTTACGAAAAACTAATGAATGAATACATATTATTAAAAAATCTTGCAGAAGAGCAGAATATAAAAATAAGCCCAAAGAAAAAAGAAACAAAGCATAGTGATTTTACTTCAAGTTCTAAAAGCAGTGAAATAGAAAATATTGTTATAAGTGAAAAAGAAGAAATGGATGAACTAAATGAAAAAGATTTAAAAGAGGCGTTAGCACAAATTGAAGATCTTGATTTAGAAAATATTACAACAAAGGGAACTATAAATGCAAATACAAATAAAGAAGATAAAGAACCACTAAAAGAGTTTTGGGAGTAGATTTGATTGATGTATTAATAATAGGTTCTGGAGGAGCTGGCTTAACAGCTGCACTAAGTGCAAAGGAAAAAGGGCTTAAAGTCTTAATTGTATCAAAAACATATCCAACACACTCACAAACTTGCCAAGCACAAGGTGGAATAAATGCAATATTAAATAATACAGAAAGTGATAACATTGACAATTTTATTAATGATACATATAAAGCTTCACATAAATTAGGAAATATAGATAATATTAAATTTATGTGCGAGAATTCAAAAAAGACTATTACTTGGCTAGATTCAATTGCAGTTCCCTTTAGTAGAGATAAAAATAATCAAATTGCACAAAGAAAATTTGGAGGAACAAAAGCTAAAAGAACTTGTTATAGCTCAGATTATACAGGTTTAAAAATACTTCATACTCTTTATGACCAGTGTATAAAAGAGAATATAGACTTTTTACATGAGCATTATCTTTTAAGTCTTATTGTTGAAGATAATAAAGTAAAAGGAATAACAGCACTTGATATACTTGATTCAAATGTAAAAGAAATTCATTCTAAGTGTGTTATTCTAGCAAGTGGTGGATATGCAGGCCTTTACCATAATTATACAACAAACTCATATAGTACTACAGGAGATGGTGTAGCTGCAGCATTAAAAGCAGGAGCAAAAATATCAAATATGGAGTTTGTACAATTTCACCCAACAGCTTTAGAAAATAAAAATATCTTAATAAGTGAAAGTGCTAGAGGAGAAGGTGGTTATTTAGTTGATACAGATGGGAATAGATTTATTGATGAATTAAAACCAAGAGATGAAGTTGCACGTGCAATCTATGAGAAAAATCAAAAAGGTGAAAAGGTATATTTAGATTTAAGACACTTAGGAAAAGAAAGAATAAAAGAAATAATGCCACAAGAAAGAGGTTTAATTTATGACTTTACTAAATTAAAAATTGAAAATGATTTAATACCTGTAAATCCATCTTCTCACTATACTATGGGTGGAATTTTAACTAATAAGGAAGCAGAAACTTCTATAGAAAACCTTTTTGCATGTGGAGAGTGTTCACAAAGTGGAATACATGGAGCAAATAGACTAGGAGGGAACTCTTTATTGGAAATAATTACCTTTGCTAAAATTGCAGCTAAGAATGTAGCAAAAAGAGTAAAAGAGTTAGACTTATATGTAAAACCTTCTAAGAAGCAATTTAATAAAGATAAAAAGAAAATTGAATTAATATTTGAAAAAACAGAAAAAATTGATTTTTATAAAACAAAAAAAGATTTAGGTAAACTACTTTTTAATAATCTAGGATTATTTAGAGAAGAAAAAGAGATAAAAAAAGCAATTAAATACATAAAAATAAAAAAAGAGGAAATAGCGTTTTACGGAATAAAAGATAAGAGTAAAGTTTATAATAAAAATTTACTTGATTTATTAGAATTAGAAAATATAATTACTTTATGTGAAGCTATTGCAAAAAGTTCCTTCTTAAGAAAAGAGAGTAGAGGTGCACATTTTAGAAGTGATTTTAAAGAAGAAAAAGAAGATTTTTGTAAAAATTCTATCTGTATTTTAAAAAATGATAAATTAGAGTTTAGTTTTGAGGATATTAAATGAAACTAAAAATAAGAAGATTTAAAGAGAAAAATATAAATGAAGAAGCACACTCTTTTCTTGAAGAGTACGAAGTTAAACATGAAGAAACAATACTAAACTCACTTATAGAAGTGAAAATGAAATATGATAAAAGCTTAGCCTTTAGATGTGGATGTAAATCAGGAGTTTGTGGTTCTTGTGCAATAAAAGTAAATGGCGTAGAAAAACTAGCCTGCAAAACACATCTTAATGAAAATGATTTAATTGAGGCATTAAATAATTCTAAACTAATAAAAGACTTAATTGTAGATTTAAATCATGAAAGAAACTTATTAAGAAAAACAAACTCTTTTTTAAAAGAATTAAGCACTAGTGAAATAACTTCAAAGGATGAAAAGTTGATTGATATACAAAGTAATTGTATATTATGTCAAAGCTGTTTTAGCTCTTGTCCTATATATGAAGTAAATCAAGAGTTCTTAGGGCCATATGCACTAACAAGAGCACTTAGATATGTAAATGATAAAAAAGAGTTAGATAAAAAAACTACCTTGGAAAATATCCAAGACAATGGAATTTGGGATTGTACTTTATGTGGTAACTGCACTATTGTCTGTCCTCAATTTATTGACCCAAAAAGTGATATTATAAATTTAAGAATGAAATCTGTGCAAGAAGGCTTTGAAGATAAATCAATGATTTCATATCAATCTTTTGACACAGGATTTGACCCATCAGGAGGATTTAATCCTAATGGGTTCTAAGATATAAAGAATTATTCTAAATTGTCTTTTAAGTAAAGATAATCAGACATTTTAGTCCATTCTCTTGTTCTTTTTTGAAAAACATCTTGATCATCTAAAATCTCTTTTAATTCAGGAGATTTAGCAGATAATTCAGCTCTTAACTCTTTATTTGCTTTTTTCATAGCATCCATAACTTCTTTTGGGAAAGTTTTAACTTGAATACTAGGATATTCACTTTTCATTTTTTGCCATGCCTTTGCATTCATATCATAATTTTTGGCATACATATCATAAGCAGAAACTCTCATAGCTGTAGTTAAAATCTTTTGTAAATGTTTTGGTAACTTATTAAAAGTTTTTTTATTCACTATAAAATGCATTTCTGAAGCTGGTTCATGCCAACCTGTATAATAAAAGGGTGCAACTTTGTGAAATCCCATATTAATATCCATTGAAGGTCCAACCCACTCTAAAGCATCAATATTATTTCTCTCAAGTGATGTATATAATTCACCAGGAGCAATATTTGTAACTTGAACCCCAAGTTTTGCCATAATTTCACCAGCAAAGCCTGGAATCCTCATTTTCATACCATTTAAGTCATCTAAGGTTTTAATTTCATTTCTAAACCAACCACCCATTTGTACACCTGTACTTCCTCCAGGGAAAGACATCACATTATGCTTTGCATAAACTTTTTGCATAAGTTCCAATCCATTACCATAATAAAACCATGAATATTGTTCAGGTGCTGTTAATCCAAATGGCATAGAAGTAAAAGGTAGAGTTGCTATATCTTTCCCTTTCCAATAATATGAAGCAGAGTGACCTAAATCATACTGTCCACCCTTAACCATATCTAAAACTCCAAAAGGAGCTTTATGTTTGTTTGCAGCATCAACTTTAATTTTTAATTCTCCATTAGACATCTCTTCTGCAAGCTTAGCCATATCAAGAGCAGTATCAAATAATGGAGATAAAGTTGGTCCCCATGTAGTAGCCATTTTTAACTTATAAACTTTTCCTGCTGCAAATGAAGAACAAGTAAGTACCGAAGCTAATAACATTAGCTTTAATAATAATTTCATATTTTTCCTTCTAATAAATTTATTAAAACATCATAAATAAAAGGATGCTTATAATTTGAATAATTATTGTATTTTAATATACTTTATTAAAGCCTTATATATGAGCATCAAAACTATAAAAAGCATGGATATTTTGAATAATTATTAAGAGTTTTAAATTTTAGTAATTTTAAACAGAAAATTAGAAGATA
Organism: Halarcobacter sp.; assembly: GCA_041583235.1. Classification (GTDB taxonomy): domain Bacteria; phylum Campylobacterota; class Campylobacteria; order Campylobacterales; family Arcobacteraceae; genus Halarcobacter. The sequence continues at coordinate 5,601 of JBFHGG010000020.1, read as the reverse complement.
TAATTAGCTTTTAAATAATAAAGTAACTTTACGTAAGAGTTTAAATAAACTATATATAAGATTTCCTAAATATTTATTAGAAAAAATGAACTTTTGAAAAGAAAAAAATAATCCATCATATTTACATAAGATAAAAAGCATATTAAGAGCTTCTACTCCTTGATAAGTATTATTATTGTAGATAAGTATAATCCCATCATCTAAAAGTAAATGCTTATTATAATCTTTCCAAGACAGATTAACTCTTGCATCATATATCTTTATATCAAAACATTTTTTAAGTTTTAAGATTTCAGCATATCTATTACAAAAGGGACAATTCCCATCATAATATACAAATATTTTCATTTGAAAATTCCTATTGATTAAAAATAATGTATCTTGTGAAATATTAAGAGAGGATAATAGTGGTGACCACGATTGGACTTGAACCAACGACCCCTACCATGTCAAGGTAGTGCTCTACCAACTGAGCTACGCGATCTTAATTAAAAATAAATGTATAAAACTTAAAGTTTTATACATTTAAATCATGAAGTTCTTTAAATAAAAAAGCCTCAACAATTTCATCTATACTTCTTTGTGTTGGAGCAATTAAGACAGCTATACCTTCTTCTTGGAATTGCCAAACATACTCTTGTTCATTTATTACAACAACTGTTTCTACCCAAGCATCAATGTCTTTTCTATCTTTATAAAATTTACACTCAACAATCTGACCTTCTTCAAGCTCAACAAAAGCCCAATCATTAGACTCATCAAGAGTTGTAAGTAAGGCTTCATGCCTTTTATTACTATCTAAAGGGATTAATAAATTCATGCTATCTTCCTTCTCATTCTGTAATAATATCTATTTTGACTTTGATATTATCTAAAATGAAATAGTATTATATATTTTTACAACTTATTAATAAATATACCATTGACAATTTTTCTAAATCTATTATAATAATAACAATTATTTAGGAGAGTCTATGCATTATTTAGATGAGAATCAAATAAAAGAATTATTAAAAATTCATCTACAAAAAGATAAAAAAATAGATATATATTATCCAAGAGTTGATAGCAATTTAATCAATGGAAAACCTGCATTTAATCTAACTTGGTCTTGGTGGGGATTTTTTGGAGGATGGGCATTTTTCCTTTATAGAAAAATGTATCTTTTGGCAGCAGTGTTTTTTATTTTGAGTATTTTAACAACTGCTATTCCTTTTGGAGGCTTTATTTTAGCACTAATCACAGGAGCTAGTGCTTTTTATTTTTATACTTCAAAGTTTTATAAAGATTTAGAAGCATGTGGATATGGAAATAGAGATGTAATTGAGGTTAAACATGATTTAGAAAAACTTGGAGGATATAACTCTTGGGTAGTTTTTTTAGCTATTATTTTTTATTCATTAATAATAATATTTTCTATAGTGCCATTAGTAATAACAATATTTGCAGGAATTCTAACATAAGTTAAAAATAGTTTTTTTCATACCAACGTGAGAAAATAAATAAAGACCAAAGATGTTGTTTAAACTTTCTATTTTTTGATAAAGAATAAATATGTTTTACATACTCTTCATTAAATAAATTTGTTTCATTATTAACCCTTAAAATACAATCAAGAATAGAGTCCCCATACTCTTCATGAATCCATTCATTAAAAGGAGAATTAAATCCTTTTTTTGTTCTATTTATAATTGTTTCAGGAATATATTTAGAAGCAATTTTTTTTAGTAAATATTTATTTGTATTTCCAACTTTTAATTTTGAATCAATTGAAAATAAAAAATTCACTAAGCGATAATCTAAAAATGGAGTTCTCACTTCTAAAGAATTATGCATAGAAATTCTATCAACTTTACTTAATAAACTTTCACCTAACCAAATTTTTAAATCAATATAACTCATCCAATCAACAGGGTCTTGCTTTGCTTTTTCTAGTTTAAAAGTTGGAACTTTTTTAAATAGTTTTTTCTTTTGAATATCTGAATAAACTTCACCAAAAGAGTTATATAAAGTCTGTTTTTTAACTATTCTTCTTAAATATTCACTCTCTTTGGTATTATTTTGTAAAGCAGATATGATGGAGTTTAAAAATTCATTTTGTCCAAGAGATAGAGTCTTTTCGAACTCATAATATCTTAAAAACTTGGAATAATTATCATATCCTAAAAAAATTTCATCACTTCCTTCACCACTTAAAACAGTCTTTATACCACTTTTATGAATTTTTGAAGTTAAAATATTTAAAGGAATTGCAGCAGAATCTGCATGAGGTTGCTCTAAGGCAAATAAAGTATCCTCAAAGTAATCTATAAACTCTTTTTTACCAATTGTCACAGGCGTATGATTTGAGTTTATATGCTTTGCAGTAATTTTAGCAAAATCTAATTCACAATAATTTTTATACTCATTATAACCAATAGAAAAAGTATTTATTTTTTTTCCAGAAATTTTTGTATATAAGGCAGAAATTAAAGAACTATCAATTCCCCCACTAAGTAAAGAGCCAACTTCAACATCACCAACAAGTCTTGATTCTACACTTTTTAAAAGTAATTCTTCAATACCTTCTAAAGCTTCATCTTCATTTTTTATTTTTTTATATGTATTTATCTTATAGAATTTTTTCTTCTTTATTTCTTTATTATCTTCAAGAGTAAAATACGTTGCTGCTTCTAAAGCTTCAATATCTTTATAAAAAGTGTTTTCTCCTAAACTAACAAAATATTGCATATATTGAGATAATGCAACCTTATTTAAAGAAGGAGTAGTTCCTAATATTTTAATAATAGATTGAATTGAGCTAGAAAAAATAAATTTATTATCTTTTAAATAATAAAAAAATGGTTTTTTACCATATCTATCTCTAGCACAAAAGTACTTTTTCTTTTTCATATCATAAAGACAAAAAGAGAACATTCCATTTAATTTATTTAAAAAGCTTTCTTCGTACTTTTGATAAAGTCTTATTATAACTTCTGTATCTGAAGCAGTTTTACAATTAAGATTCTCTTCTTCTCTTAACTCTTTATAATTATAAATTTCACCATTAAAAACAATTAAAATATCATCATAAACCATAGGTTGATTAGCTTCATCATCTAAATCAATAATGGCAAGTCTTGTATGACCAAAAACTCTATTTTCTATTTTTATACTTGAAGAGTAATCAGGTCCCCTATTATTTAAGTGCTCTAAAGCAGCTTTAAAATTATTACTTTCAAAGTTTGTTCCTAAAATTCCACACATTCTATAATCCAAAAAATTTATTAATTATTAAAATATATCCATAAACAAAGCCAATAAAAATAAAACTAGAGACTAATACAGAGAAAGTTACATCTATAGGTTTACAATGATATAAAGAAGCGATATTTACATTATTAACAGCAAGTGGAACAATTAATTCTAAGAAAATGATTCCTGCAAGGAAACTAGATATATTAAAATATAAAAGAATAAATAAACCAACTATAGGCAAAATAATATGCTTAAATAAAGAGATATTTAATGAAAGCTTCCAATTTGCTGTTCTAACTTTTACTTGAGACATAAAAATACCAAAAATTACCAATTGCATTACAATAGCTGTATAAGCTCCCATAGTGAAAACTTTATCAAATTCAGGGTTTAACTCAAATCCATAATAATTATAGCTAATAGCAATAATTGTGAACCAAATAGCGGGTATTTTAAATATTTCCTTTAAAGCTTCAAGAAATTTAAACTTTTCTCCTGCAAAAAAATAGACTGAAAATATATAAATAAAGAATACGTTAGCAATATTCAAAATAGAGGTATAAGGAACACTTTGTACACCAAAAAGTGCAATTCCCAAAGGAATTCCAAGATTACCCGTATTCCCAACAAGAGAAGATGCCATAAAAATAGATCTATCTTGAACATCACTAAAAACTTTTTTTGAATAAAAATATCCAATACTTAAAGTAATAAAAATTATTAGAATATAAATTAAAGGTGCATTTACAAAGTTATTATCAATAGGAGCTCTAGTTAATCCCCAAAAAATAAGTATAGGTTGTAAGAAATATAAATTTAATAGAACGAAAGTTCTCTCATTTACATCATTTTTAAATGCTATTTTAAAAATAAAACCAATAATAATAAAAAGATAGATTGTTGCAACTGATAATAAAGCTTCTATGAAAATTCCTTTTAAAAAAAGGAATTTTATCACAGATTTGTAGTCTCTTAGCTTTTAAGGTGCCATTATCCCTTTAATCATAAAAAATATAGATCCAGAAAGTAAGGCAGCAGCAGGCACTGTAATTACCCATGCAGCAATAATTTTCTTAACTGCGTCTCGTTTTACATATTTAACTCTTTTTGCAGATTTAAAGTCCTTTTTCTCTTGCTTTACAAGTTCAACTTTGTCTTCAATTGTTTTATATAATTCTGCAATTCTCATATATTCTGATTTAGATTTTTTCTCTAATTTTTCTAATTTTGTAAGTTCATGTTCGTATGAGTCTAACTCTTTTTTATCTTTTTTAAATCTTTTTCTAGCATCACTGATAAATCTAGCTTCACTAGAATCTAAATACTCTCTTAAAAATCCAACTCCAAATACTCCACCAACTGCAATATGAGTTGAAGAGACAGGAAGTCCAAGTTGAGAGGCTATAATAACTGTAATAGAAGCAGCCATAGCAATAGAGAATGCTCTTACTTGGTCAAGTTCAGTAATTTCTGAACCAACAGTACGAATTAATCTAGGTCCATATAAAGCAAGACCAACAGCAATACCAATTGCTCCAACTGCCATAACCCAAAATGGAATTTCAACTTTACTAGAAATACCTGAACTTATAACTGCATCATTAATAGCTGCAAGAGGCCCAATTGCATTTGCAACATCATTTGCACCATGAGCAAAAGATAATAAGGCAGCTGCAAAAATAAGAGGAATTGTAAATAAAGAATTTACTCCAATTCGTGTATTTTCAATTTTATCTGCAGCTTTTTGTACTAAAGGTTTTACTAAAATATAAGCAATTATAGCAATAATAAGACCAACTCCAGCAGCTGTTAAGAAATCTAGTTTTATAATTTTTTTAATACCTTTTAAAATAAGGTATGTAGAAAATGCCCAAGTCATTAATGAAATTAGATAAGGTACAAATATCCTAGCAGAAGAGACCATATCCTTTTTGTACATGATTTTCTTTTTTATAAAAAAAAGAAAGGCTGCTGCAATAATACCACCTAGTAAAGGTGATATAATCCAAGAAGCAGCAATCTTTGCCATTGTTCCCCAATTTACAATAGAAAAACCAGCAGCTGCAATACCAGCACCCATTACTCCACCAACAATTGAGTGAGTAGTTGATACAGGAGCACCTACAGATGTTGCAAAGTTTAACCATAAAGCGGCAGAAAATAAGGCAGCTGTCATAGCCCAAATGAATATTTCTGGATTTGTAATTAAAGCAGGATCAATAATACCTTTTTTAATTGTTTTTACAACATCTCCACCAGCAATAAAGGCACCAAGAGCTTCAAATACTGCAGCAATTATAATTGCCCACATAAGAGTCATTGCTTTAGAACCAACTGCAGGTCCTACATTATTTGCAACATCAT
>JBFHGG010000019.1:0-37890 GCA_041583235.1 Halarcobacter sp. | reverse complement strand
TATATTTTTCACCTATATAAATATAGCTTTTGCGTATGATGGTATTATAAAGAATACAATACTTACAGTTATTTTTGTATTATTATTTCTATTTATTTTTTCATTGCCAAGAGAGGAAATAAAGAGAAAAGAACTAACAGAAAAAATTGATAAATCATCAAAAATAAAAGAGAATAAATGATTTAAAATTTTAAGGATTGTATTAAATTATAAAATATTTTTAATACTTTTTTCAGCCCTTAAATAAACAATTTTAATAATAAACCTTTTTATATTGTTTAGTGTATTTTTATTGTATTGAGTAGTATAAATCTCATCCTTGACAACTGTAAAACTATTATATATAATATAGCAAAACAAAAAGGATAGATATGAATTCTTTATCATCTTTGGAAAAACAACAAGTTGGATTACGAGTTCCTAAATATTTACTTGATGAAATAGATGAATTTACTACAAACTATTCAGTAAATAGAAGTGAAGTTATAATTGAAGCAATCAAATCATATGTTGAAATCCAAAAAGAGAATATTTTTTATGATGAATTTAAAAACTCAGTTCAAGAGTTAAAAGATACTATTGAAAGTAAAAATAAAAAAGATACTTTAGAAGATTTGATAAATGAACTTGAAAATAATTAGTTTAGAATCTTTTAATAAAGATGCAAAAAAGCTATATAAAAAGAATAAAAAACTTCCAATAGATTTAAAAACTTTAAATGATATTTTAAGAAATAATCCAAAAGCAGGGGTAAAACTCTCATTTGATTTATATAAAATAAGATTAGAAAACTCGTCTTCAAACACTGGAAAAAGTGGAGGATTTAGAATAATTTATTATTATTTAGATGAAAATGAAAATTTATATTTACTAAAAATATATTCAAAGACTGAAACTCCAAATATTAAAGAAGAAGTTCTAATCTCTATTTTAAAAGAGCAGTTAATTTGATAGTTTCTTAATAAATATCATCATGTGTTCCAATATCAATTAAAATGATTTCATCATCTTTTATAATAAAATCAATAATTAATCTATACTCCATATTTATAGAAATAGAATAAAACTCTGATAATTTTCCTCTTAGTTTATGAATTCTCAAACTTGGATGATAAGGGTCTTGTTCCAAAATAAATAAAGCTTTTGAATATCTATCTAGCATATTAGGATGTTTTTTTAAAAATTTCTTTAGTTTCTTTTTATATTCATCGCTTATTAATAGCTTATAATTCATTTTTTAATTCTTCAATATGCTCTTTAGCACTTTGAGTTTTATAGTTACCTTTTTCTATATCTTGCATAGTTCTTATATAAGCTAAGTCAAGTTCATTTGCTCTTAATTCTTTGTATCTTTCAATATCAATAACAACAAATTTATTTTTTCCTCTTACATTTATAATTAATTCATCAAATTTATCTAGAAGTGATGAAAATATTGAAACACCTTTTGTTTTTATTTCATTTGCATTAATTACCATCATAGTATCCTTAATAGTACTTTTAAGAGTATTATAATAAATAAATTAGAATTTGTCAAAATATTAAGATATTTATTACTCAACAATCCCACTCATGCAAGTAACTTCAAGACCTTTATTTCTCCAAGCTTTAACAATTTCAAGTAATCCAATACTATCACTTGGCATATGAGGTGCTATTATGATATTCCCTATATTTTGCTCAATTACTGCATCTTTTACATTTTCAGGTACATGCATAGCTATTATTGTTCCAACACCTGCTTCAAAATAGGCTTTATAAACGTCGACTCCACCATTTGTTCCACCTGCCATTAGAACTTCTATTTTCCCTGCATAGTCATTATTTGAGCCAACTCTTATAACAGGTTGTGCAACTTTTCCCTTGTAATATTCCCAAGAGTTTAACTCTTCTATAATATCTTTTAGTTTTGTTTCGGGTTTATTTAAAAATGCAGAATCAAGTTTTGATTGAACTATCTCTTCAGTTATAAAATCTGCTGGAATATGTATATTTAGATATGGCATTTTCATTAATCTAGCAGCTGAACTAACACGGTCATAATTTGAAGCATGGCGTCCTAAATCAATACTTTCTTGCATTTTTCTTAAGGCTTTTTGTGCTTTATTTATAGGAACTCCACTTTTTACCATTCTATGTATTTGCACATCCATAACTTTTGCAAAATCTACTACACAAGAATCAGCTTTTGGATGATGTGATACTACGCAATCAAAGCCTAATTGTTGTGCTAAAAGTAACTCAGGAGTTTCCATATCAATACCAATTAAAACTTTTTTGATATTTTCACCTTCAACTATTATATTTGTATCATAGGGCATAGAGTCTAGTTTTGCCAATTCAAGGGCTGTATTCATTAAGTCTGTTGTATTCATCTTATCACCAATATTTGTTTTTATGAATCATAACATTATTTTTAAAAAGAGAAAGTGAAAAGATGAAATAAAACGGGCTAAGTACCCGTTTTATTTATAATTATCTGAATAGACTAGTTCATATGAGTGAGTATAAATTTCTACTATATTTCCAAATGGATCTTCACAATAAACCATTTTATATGGTTTTTCACCTGGGAAATATTCTCGTATTGGCATTCTTTGTTTTCCACCTGCTTTAACAATTTTCTCAACTAAAGCTTCAATCTCTGGATCTTTTACACAAAAATGGAAGATTCCGGTTTGATATGGATTAAATTCATGTTTAGGAGTCAAATTTTGAGGAAACTCAAATAGCTCAATACCAATTGTATCACTTGTTGATAAATGGGCTATTTTAAAACTTCCCCATCCTTCACCAAATACATCAATACACATTTGCCCAATTGCTGTGCTATTCTCTTCTAATACTTCTGTTGGCTCCATCATTACATACCAACCCATTACATCTTTATAAAATTTTACAGCCTCTTCTAGATTTGGAACAGTTATTCCTATATGTGAAAATGCTCTTGGATAATTACTCATTTTTTAATTCCTTTCTTATGTTATAATTTATGGAAGATTAACTAAAAAAGCAGAGTAAAAGAAGAAGGTACTTAGAAGTAGTCAGGTTACCTATGAGTTTCTCTTGCATAAACTTGTATGATTATGGATAAAAAAGAATTTTAAAATTTAAGAAGAAGTGATGAGAAAAGCAAACGATAAAATATATAAATACAATGAAAAAGAGTATAAGTGTCCTTTAGAAGCTGCAATGGATCTTTTAGCAGGCAAATGGAGAGCCTTAATTATATGGCATTTAATACAAGAAGATTTGAGATTTTCACAAATACAAAAAATCGTTCCAGGTATTTCAAAAAAAGTACTTTCTGAACATTTAAAAGTTATGGAACAAAATGAATTAATAAATAGAACTGTGTACCCAGAAGTTCCTCCTAGAGTTGAATATAGTATTACAAATAAAGGTAAAACACTTTTTGAACCACTTGATTATTTAGAAAAATGGGCTAGAAAAAATATGGAAAAGAAATAATTAGAATTTATCTTTTAAAACTTTAAATTTTGTAATTTCAGAAAAGTTAAAATTGCCACTTAAAGTACTTAGAATATCTTTTTCATTTTTATGTGCTAACTTTAGAGCTTTTTCTTTTTTGAAATTTTTGCCTTTATGCATAAAACTAATATAGTTTTTTTCTTTAATTGCTTTGGTTAAAAATCTTAATTCAATATTCATTTATGAATCCTTTGCTAAGGTTATATAATAATTTTAATTAAAAATATTTAATAGGAGTCACAAAACTTAAAATGTTAATACTTACTTATTTTTTAATAGCTATTGGAGTGTCGTTTTTATGCTCTATTCTTGAAGCTGTTCTTCTTTCAATTACTATTTCACATGTTGAAATTGTAAAAGAAGAAAATGAAGAGCTTGGTCTTCAAATGCAAAAACAAAAAGAGAACATAGATTTCTCTATAGCTGCAATTTTGACGCTAAATACTTTTGCCCATACCTTAGGTGCTGCTGGAGTTGGGTCTGAGGCTGCAAAGATTTTTGGCGAAGAGTATATGTTTTATATTTCTGCTTTTCTAACTATCTTAATTTTAGTTTTTTCTGAGATTATTCCTAAAACTTTAGGGGCTTATTATTGGAAGAGTTTATCTGGATTCTCTACAAGAGTTATTAGATTTTTAATTTTTATAACATATCCAATTCTTATAGTAATGAATAAAATTACTAATCTTATTACACCTTTAGAAAAAGAAGCTATTACAAAAGAAGAGATAATAGCAAGTGCAAATATAGCAGGAGAGAAGGGTGTTTTAAAAGAAAGAGAAAGTGATATGATAGAAAATCTTTTACAATTGCATAAAATTAAAACAAGAGATGTTTATACTCCAAGAAGTGTAGTCTTTTCTGTACAAAAAGCAGATTGGCTTGAAAGTTTTAATACAAATAAAAAATTAGATTTAGATAAGTTTAAAGAGTATTCTAGAGTTCCTATTTATGGAGAGAATATTGATGATATTATTGGTGTAATTATTTCAAAAGAGTATTTTCATGAATATATTGAAAATAATTTGCAAGATAAAACAGAGCTAATAAAACCCATCTTTAGTGTAAATGAAAATATTCCTATTTCAAAATTAATTGATTTGTTTTTAGTAAAAAAAGAGCATATGTTTATAGTTGTTGATAATTATGGACAAACAAAAGGTGTAGTTACTCTTGAAGATGCAGTAGAGACACTTTTAGGTGTAGAAATTGTTGATGAATTGGATACAAATATTGATATGAGGGAAGTTGCTAGAACTAAAATGAAAGAGATTAGGCGAATAAAGTAAAAATAGATTTTAATCAAATGCTTATCATATCTTCAATTAGCTACAATACGAAAAAATTAGTTAGGATTATATTGAATTTAAAACAAATAAGCATGGCAATATATGCAACATATCTTACAAATAAATATGGATTTAAATTAAAAAAAGCAAAAACATCACAAGAGATGTTTGATATACGATTAGAATATGCAGAAATTTTATTAAAAAAATTGAATATAGAGATTGAAATAGTAGATAAAGAGAAATTACCAAAAGATGGACAATATTTATTAATATCAAATCATAGAAGTATTATTGATCCTTTGATTATAGAAGTAGCTTTAAAAAATACAGAAATAAATGGTTTTTGGATAGCAAAGAAAGAGTTATATAACTCTTTTTTCTTTGGAACATTTACAAAAAATGCGGGTACAGTTTTATTAGATAGAGATGCTGCTAATATGTCATCATTTTTTAAAGATACTAAGCAGATTGTAAAAGAAGGACACTCTATTTATATTTTCCCTGAAGGAACTAGAAATAAAGAGAACACTCCTTTATCATCTTTTAAAGAAGGTTCAAGAATTATTGCTTTAAAAAATAGATTGCCAATTTTGCCTGTATATATAAAATCAAATGCAAATGAGATTTTAAAAGAGGCTATTATAAATAGAACAGAAAATTTAAAAATTCAGATTGTAATTGGAACAGTTATAGATTATAGAGATAAAACCTCTTTAGAAGAAAACTATAGAAAACAATTTATTTTATAGTTTTTATGTGAAGAATAAACTTCACATAAAACTATAATAAGCTATTTTTTATTCTTACAATGTTCTGCATAGAAATCACCAAATTTAAGGTTCATTCCTGCTTTATCTTTTTTAACTGTGTATTTTGTAACAACAGGATTACATTCATCAATCCAAGAGTATAAATCGTAAATTTTAACTGTATCAAATCCCATTTGTCTAAATGTTTGTGCTTCTATAGATGCTCTTGCAGCTGAATTACAAACAACTATTAGATTTGGTTTTATAAGTTTGTCATCATCATCAAGTGCATGTAAAGCAATACCTTTTTCAGATGCCTGTCTTCCCACTCTTACAGCACCTTTCATATGTGCCGCTGACCATTCTTCCATAGTCCTAACATCAGCAACAACCCAATCTTTTGCTTTTAGGGCTTTTTTTACTTCTTCTGTTGTTGCATAATTTCCAGACTTTTTAGCTTCGTTTTTTAATTTAGTACTTAAATCAGCATAACTAATAAACTCTCCAGCAAGCATTGAAGAACCTAACAATAATAAACTTAAACATATTCCTTTTAATTTCATAACTCTCTCCCTTATTTTTTAAACAGTATAATTATAGTTATATTATTTAATTTGTAACTTAAGAAATACTTATAATTAAACAATATTAATTATAAATATAACTTATAATAAAAAATTGTTTTATTTTTTCTTTTATGCTAATTGACTATAATTACGAAAATTAATATAGGAAGTTTAATGGCAAGTATAGAATTAACAAATAACCCAAAAACTGGATTTGAAAAAAAACTAGTACAAGATGAATATAATGTAAATGTAGCCTTTTATATTCATTTAAAAGGTTTTAATAATAATGTTAGAGAAGAATTAACACAAAGAATTGAAGAAGTATTTTTTTATTCAAAAGGTTTAGAGTGGAAATTTGATAGCTTTGGGATTGAAAAAGCAGGTTCAAGAGGGAAAAATATTTTAGCATATTTTATTTTTAGAACAGCAAATTTAACGGAACTAAAAAAACTATTTTTAGATAATTTTAAAGACTATGAAAATGCTTTAAAAATAACTTGTTCAGTTGCAGAATATCAAAAAATAAGTGAGACTTTTTTTGAATTAGAGGTTTAGTTAAAAGTATGTAAGATAGAATAAACTATCTTACATATTTACTCTTTAATTACATTATCAAATTCCATAATAAATTTTACTCCATTATTTGAATTTTCTAAATACAAATTTCCTTTAAAACTATTTTTTATTACTAGTTTTACCATATAAAGTCCTATTCCTGTACCATCAGTCTTTGTTGTATAATATGGATCAAATAATTTATCTAAATCTTTTTCTTTTATTCCCCCTGCATTATCTAAGATTGTTAAATAGTTTTTATCATTTTTAGAATATATCTCAATATGAATCTTTTTATCTTCTATCTTACATTCTTCAAATGCTTGAATAGAGTTTGTTATTATATTCATAATTACTTGGGTTAATTCCATCTCTACACCATTTAAGTGGAAGTCATTTTTAATTTCTTTTGAAAAATTTATTTTATTTTTATCAAGATGTGCTTGCATTAAATCTAGACAGTTATCTAAAGATTTTTTAATATTAAAATTACTTCTATCTTTGTCTTCTTTAAAGAAGCTCAAGAAACCATCAATTGTATCTCTCATATGGTGTATCTGTTTTTTTGTATTTACAGAAAAATCATCAATTGCATCTTTATTTAATTCATCATAATCGTAGGAAAATTTTATATCATCACAATATAAAGATAGAACATTTAAAGGTTGTTTTAATTGATGAGATATAACACCAATCATTTCTCCCATACTTGCCATTTTTGTATTATGAATTACAAGTTTATTTACATTATCTAAGGATTCTTTCATCTCTTTATTTTTATTAAATAATTCAATATAAACTTTTAGTTTAGAAGTTAATAATACATCATCAATAGGTTTTGATATATATTCAATTGCTCCTAAATCATATCCTTTTTGTTGGTAGGAATCTTTATTATATATACCTGTAATAAAGATTATAGGAATATCTTTTGTTTTTTCAATTCCTTTAATATATTCAGCGAATTGAAAACCATCAATGTCAGGCATTTGTATATCACAAAGAATTAAATCAATATTTTTTTCCATTAAAATAGAGAATGCATTATTTGCATCTTCACTACTATAAATATTTACATCAAATTCATCTTCTATTAGTAGTTTTAATGAATAAATATTCTCTGGAACATCATCTAAAATTAAAATTGAAAATTTATTTTTCATGCTTTTCCCTCTATTAGTTTTATTAGCTCTTCTTTTTTTACTGCTTTGTCTATAATTGAGACATCTTTTATTTTTAATCTCTCATTTGAAGAGATTAAAATTTTATTTTTATTAAAATCTTTTATCATTTCTTCAATGAAAACTTCAATAGATGGATCTGCATTTATAATAAGAGCATTGATATCATCATGTTTTAACATGTCGTTTAGTTTGTTTTTTGTATTAACTTGTATTACTTTATAATCTTTTTGTAATTCTATTATTAAAGTAAAAAGTTCTATTGGGTTACTATTATAAATCAAAATTTTCTTAATTGTTTGATTGTTTTTTTCTTTGCTTACGATAAGTTCAGTTTTTCCTTTAGTTTTATTGTCTAATGCATTATCATCTTTTAAAGTTAAAAGATTTAGATTTTTTAACTTTATTGAATCTTTAGGAAGAGTAAGAGAAAATTTTGTGCCTTCATGCAATTTGCTTTCTACACTAAGCTTACCATCCAAGAGCTCTGTCAATTCTCTACAAATAGCTAATCCCAAACCTGTTCCTAAATGTTTTCTTGAAATACTTGTATCTACTTGTTTGAAACGATCAAAAATATGCAATAATTTTTCTTTCGAAATCCCTATACCTTCATCTTCAACAATTATAGTTAAATTTTCATTTTCATCTTTTACTTTTAATGAAACTCTTCCTTTATCTGTAAATTTCAAGGCATTACTTAACAAGTTTTTCACTATTTGTTTGATTTTATTTTCATCACTATAAATTAAATCAATACTTTCATCAAATTCAAATTCAAAATTTAGATGCTTGTTTTCAAACTGGGGAACAAACATATCTTTGATTAATAAGATTGTATGATTAATGTTAATCTCTTTATATTCAACAGATACTTTTCCTGCATCAAGTTTTGAAATATCCAAAACATCATTTATCAAGTATAATAAATCATTACCACAATTATTTATAATCTCAAGGTTTTTAATTTGAGAATCATTTAAATTCTTTTTAGAATTTTTTTTCATAACAGCAGAAATTACATTTATAGAATTTAAAGGTGTTTTTAATTCATGACTCATATTTGCTAAAAAATCATCTTTAACTTGATTTGCTGTAATCAAATCATTTTTTTGTTTTTTAAGAAGTTTATTTGATTCTCGAATTTCTTTATTTCTATTAATTAAATTATTCTGCATTTGATGCATGGAGTTTGCTAAAATTCCAATCTCACCTTTTTCTTCTCTAAAAGGAATTTCGGTAGTGTGAAGCTTACCAATTTTGAGAGCAACACTTGATAATTTTGATAATTTTTCGGTTAATCTATGACCTATAAGATAGGAAAGTAAAGTTGATATCAATATTTCAATTAAAATTATAAGAATAGTATTTTGTTTATTTTTTTCAATAAATTGGGTATTTGAGGTTGTATCAAAAATAATATACATTGAGCCTAGGAAAATATCATCTTCATAAATTTTTTTAAATTTAATTTTGTAAGACTCACCCTCTATATTAAAATCTTTATTCATTTCTAATTTAATTAATTCCTCTTTTGGCATATATTTATAAGAATAAAGAGAAGATAAAATTCTATTTTGATTATCTAAAACAATTATTGAATTTACATATTTAGCAGAGTTCTCTGCTAAATTGTCTAATGTTGCTAAA
Source organism: Halarcobacter sp. (assembly GCA_041583235.1). Lineage (GTDB taxonomy): Bacteria > Campylobacterota > Campylobacteria > Campylobacterales > Arcobacteraceae > Halarcobacter. Next base: position 28,402 of record JBFHGG010000019.1, on the reverse strand, counting down.
TCATATATGCTCATAGGTATTTTTATTAATTCCTCTAAGAATGAGATATTAGATTCTATTTTTTCATTAATTAATCTATTTGATGAATCTTTAATTGAATAAAAATTAATTAATACAATTAAAACTATAAAGAATATTTCTAATAAAACGAATGAAAGTATGAACCTATATTTAAATGACATATTAATTCCTATTTAACACCAATATTTTTTATTACATTAAACTCTTTTGTTTCGGTTACCCTAAAATCTTTAATACTAAGAATCTCTTTAATCTCAAGAGGCATATTCAAAAAAGCTGTTTGTATTTTAGAAACAATTTCTTTGCTTATTCTAGGATGTGCTGCAATTGGATGACTAGGGTAAGAACTTGTTTTATAAACAATATGAATTTTCTCTTTGTCATTTTTATTTTTGAAATTATTAAATGTTCTAATTATTCCTCCCCCTAAATATCCAATATCCCTTGAAATTCCTTTGTAAACAGAATCATGTGAATTTACATATATTACCTTTGCTTCTTTGTCTATATCAAAATTGAATTTCTTTTTAAATTCAAATTTTGGAAGTAGTGTTGCAGCAAAAGCATTTGGTGCAGGAAAAAGAAATGTTTTTCCTTTTAAATCTTCTTTTTTAAAATCAAGCTTTTCTTCTTTTGAAAGCATAATTCCTACAATATTTTTTTTAGCTCTTACAAAAGCTTCATATTTTTGTTTTTTATTTGCTTCAATAAAATGGTAAGGATTCATATACGCAATATCATAATTCCCTGCATACAATTCATTTTCAAACTTTGGTATTGATTTCTCTGTTTTAAAGTTAATTTTAATACCTGTCTCTTTATATAAATATTCCACTACCTTATTCCACTTTTTTGCTAGTTTAAGTGGACTTTGTTGTGGTACAACACCTAAGGTAATCTCTGTTCCTATTGAATAAGTCACAAGTAGTAAAATAATCATTAATTTTTTCATTTGCTCACCTTTAAATTTTAGTTAAAGCATTTTTAATTGCTTTTTTTTCTATATTAAGAAGAGTTTTTTCTTCTAACCTTGGGTCTAATTCTTTATTAAATAATAATATATAGTTATTAGCTTGACTTTCTATTAACATTTCATGCTCTTTGTTAGTTAATGTTGTAATATCCACTACTGCCTTACTAATATCTGTGTTCTTATTTGATTCCAAAAAATCTTCAAAAATAAAAGATTGTACTGTTTTATATCTTTTATTTAATTCAACTATTATTTTAAAAAAATAGATTGGATTATTATTTAATATAAGAATAGACTCTTTTTTGTCTTTTTTGTCAATAATTTTATTTTTTATATCTGTAGGTGTATCATTTGTTGATAATTCAAGATAGTTATAACTATTAATTAACTCTTCATTTTTAGGGATTATTATTTCGAAGGTACTACCTTTATTTACTTCACTTTGGACAAGAATATCTCCTTTTAATAATAGAGCCAACTCTTTTGAAATAGCTAAACCTAATCCTGTGCCACCATATTTTCTAGTTGTACTATTATCTGCTTGCTTAAAACGGTCAAAAATATGTAATAATTTATCTTTTTTAATACCTATTCCTTCGTCTTTTACAATAATTCGTATATTTCTATCTTCATCTTTTATGCGTAAATTTATTTTCCCTTTTTTTGTGAATTTTAAAGAGTTACTTAAAAGATTTTTTATTATTTGAGTAACTCTTTTTTCATCTGTGTATATATAAGTAATAGTTTTATCAATATGAAAAGTGAAATCCAAAGCTTTTTCATTAGCTTGTGGAAGAATTGAGTCATAAACTCTATTTATAAGATAGTGTATATCAACATGATCGTAATTTAGGCTAATTTTACCTGCTTCTAATTTTGATAAATCTAAAACATCATTTACTAAAAAAAGCAACTCTTTTCCACAATTATGGATGACTTCTAAATTCTTTATTTCTTTTTCATTCAAATTCTTATTTTTATTTTTTTTCATAACAGCAGAAATTACATTTATAGAATTTAAAGGAGTTTTTAATTCATGACTCATATTTGCCAAAAAATCATCTTTTGATTTATTAGCAATTTCTAATTCTTCTTTTTGTTTTAAAAGAATTTCATTTGTATCTTTTAATTTTTCGATATTGAGACAAGAGCGTACACTAATATTTAACTTACTTATAAAACTTTCAAACATAGAAATAAAAAAAGAGAAATCTGCATCCATATTTTTTAAGACAATAAAAATTGTTCCATATTCAAGATTTATTCTTATAACGTTTTTGTCCATATCTTCAAAATATTCTAAGTTTTTATCTGATTTATATCTATTTAGTTTTAGTTTTTCATTCTTTCCAAAATATGCAATTTTTTTAAGTTCATCATTCTCTATTTGCTTATAATATCCCCCATAAATTGCGAAAGTTTCACTAACAAAGGTTTTTAAAACCTCAGTCATCATCTCTTTTAAATCTAAGGAGTTTCCAATAGAGCTATAACATTTATAAGTAATGGCTAAGTTTTGTATTAACATAATATACCCACAACACAAGTTTTATTATAAAAATTAATATATTCATTACCATTATTTGCAATTTCACCTAAAGTTAATGCTCCAAATAGATTTTTATTAGGTATTTTTTTTCTTATTTCTTCTAATTCTTTATCAAATTCATCTTCTAAATATATAGATCTAGATATACAATCAAAAATCATAACATTATTAAAATCTTTATTTTGAATAGCTTTTAAAGCTAGATCAATTGCATTTCCTGATGAAAGAATTAAAGACTTTTTATCACCTTTTAAAATTTCAATTGTTGAGTTTTGTTCTATATCTCCAATTAAAAGCATATAGCCTTTTTCATTTTTAGAAATGGGGTCACGTACAATAATCTCTTTATTAAATTTTACAATTCCAAGAGGATAGGCTTTTGAAATATCAAAAAAGTTATCATTAGTTAATATTAAGCCACTATCTTTTTCAACCACTTTTTTATAAATATCAAAAGCATTTACAAAGTTTAATGATTTCAATATATTTTTTTTGGAAGAAGAAGCAATAAATGGACCTGCTAAATATTCCCATCCATTTTCTACTCCTACATGTATGCTCTTTTTAGTAGATAAAAGTATTGCAGAATTCTTAAAAAGTCCATCATTGGAAAATATTACAGGCTCTTGATTTAAGGTTAATTTTCCAGCACCACCTCCAAGGATTTCTAAGTTTTCAGGTAATATTTGAAATAATGTTTCTAAAAAATTTGTAATATTTGGACTTAATCCATCTAGAATTACTATTAAAGAGTTTATATCAAAGAATTCATCTCTTTTTAGATTAAAAGAGCTCATATCATCTACAAAATGTACATTTGTACTTTCTTCTAATTCACATGCAAGAAGAGCTGATTTTGAATTTATATTATTGAAAATAATTTGAGGTAAAATTGCTCCTGAAAATGAAATTCCACTCTCTTGGAGTTTTTTTATATTAAAAGTACACTCTTCTGCTACAAAAAGAAATTGTTTTCTTTTATTATTTAAATTATCTTGAATAAACTCTTCGATATTTTTATAAACTCTTATATTTTGCATGTTTATCCTTTAAATATATCTTTATAATTGTCTCTAATTAATAAAAATTCATCTAAATTTTCAATTAATAAATCTACTATACTAGGATCAAAATGTTTTCCTGCTTCTTTCTTCATATGATTTATTACATCATTTAAGGGCCAAGCTTTTTTATAACATCTATCACTACCTAAAGCATCAAATACATCTGCAACGGCTGTAATTCTGCCAAAAATATGGATATCTTCACCAGAAAGCTTTCTAGGATAACCTGAGCCATCCCATTTTTCATGATGTTCATAAGCTACAATTGCAGAAGCTTTCAGAATTTCTCTATTTGAGTTTTTTAACATCTTATATCCTATACTTGCATGAGTTTTCATAATTTCAAACTCTTCTTTAGTAAGTTTTCCTGGTTTTTTTAGTATTTCATCAGGTATAGCAACTTTTCCAATATCATGCATAGGAGATACAGTTTCTATTAATTCAGCTTCTTTCTCACTTAATCCTAGCTTTCTTGCTAATAAAGAAGAGTAGTATGCAACTCTTTTTACATGATTTCCTGTCTCTTTAGATCTTGCTTCACCAATAGATCCTAAGGAAAATATTACATCTCTTTGGGTTAATTCTATCTCTTTATATAGGTCGATAGTTTCACTAATATCTGTTCCTATTAAAATAAATTCAATAATCTCATTTGTAGGTGATAAGATTGGTGTAAATGAAATATCTAAATGTTTAATTACTTTTTTATTAGTTTTAATTTCTATAACTTGTTCTAAAAAAGAGTCGTTACTTAATTTAGTAACTATATTTAAGCATTGATTTTCAGAAATATTTAATGCATCAAAAATATATTTATTTTCTAAGTCCTCTTTTTTTTCACCAATGATTTCTAGAAATTTATTATTTATAGATATTATTTGAAGATCTTTATTTAATCTTATTAAAATACTAGATTGCTCTAAACTTCTTTTATATTCATTAAGAAGATGATTCTTTTCTAATAAATTACCTTTATAATCATTAACTTGAAGTTGAAGTATATCGTTGACAAGTTCCGTATCTGTGATATCATGTGATACAGATATATACTCTTTAATATTTTGATTTATATCTAGAATAGGATGTATTGTCATATCAATAGTATAAGTTAATCCATTTTTTGTATTATTTTTTAATTTACCATTCCAAATATTATTGTTTTTGATACTATTCCATAAATCCCAAAAAATACCAGGGGATTGATTTTCTTGCATATTAAAATTAAAAAGTTTATTTTCTAACTCTTCTTTTTTATAAGCAGAGATATCAGTATATTTATCATTTACATAAACTATTTTTCCATCTAGGTCAAATTTCATAACTATTGAGCTTGCATCTACAACTAATTTATATTGTTCAAATAAATTTTTTGTCTCTTTAGCTTGAAGTCTTTCAGAAACTTGATATATCTTATCTATAAAATCATCTAAGTTTATAGGTTTTAATACATAGTGATTAATATTTAATTCAATAGCTTTTATAAGACAATTGGTTTCTGTTCTTGCTGTTATTAATATTATTGGAATATCATGGTTCTTTTCTCTTATCTTAGAACTTAATTCTAGGCCATCCATCTTAGGCATATTTATATCACTAATGATTATATCAATATGATTTTTTTCATAAATTTTTAATGCTTCTTCACCATTAAGTGCAAGATATACTGTATTAAAAATTTTATTTAATACAGAAGAAAATTTTTTAGCAGCAGCTACTTCGTCTTCTACATATAAAACATTAAGATTTTTTAAAAACTTTTTGTCTATCATAAATAAATCCTTTGCACAAAGTATATAATATAATAGTACTTGAAAAGTATCAAATTATGTAATAATAATATTACTTTTTTAATATATATTATTGTTATAATTTCTTATTATTAAATGAAAAGTTTTATAAGCATAAAGAGTTTAGATAAAATATTTTAAAAAATATAATATAAAGGCAAAATCTTAGAAAAACATGCTTATTTATATTATACTTATATTTTGATATTGATAATTCTAAGTAAAGAGAGAAAGTTTATACTAATGTAGTATGGGATAAAAATGGAAAATATAAAAGATTTTAAAAAAGATTTAAAAATATTATTAGTTGAAGATGAATATTACACACAAGAAAAACTTGTGAAAATATTAAATAAAGTTTATTCACATATTAGCGTAGCTAATAATGGAGAAGAAGCACTTCTTCTTTATAGAGATAGTTATTTAAATAATAAGCCATATGATTTGATTATTAGTGATATAGATATGCCAAAAATGAATGGCATAGAACTATTAGAAAATATACGCCAATTAGATGAATTGCTACCATTTATTTTTATAACTGCACAACTAGAGTTAGATTTATTATTAAAAGTAGTAAAACTAGATATTGACGATTATATAATGAAACCTATTGAGATTATACCTCTTTTAGAAAGTATAGATAGAACTTTTAGAAAGAAATTTAAGAAAAATTTTTTGACAAGTCAAAAAGAGTGTATTATTTTAAATAGTGATTTACATTGGAATATATCAGAAAAAGCTCTTTATAAAGAAGATAAGTTTATCAAACTTACAAAAAAAGAAATCCAATTATTAGATTTACTATGTGGAGATATTAATAAAACTGTTAATGTTGAAAGAATAATCTATTCTTTATGGGAAGATTCTTTAAATATGGAAGCTTGTGTATCAAGTTTAAAAAATCTAGTATCAAGAATAAGAATAAAAATACCCTCTTTAAATATTGAAAATGTATATGGCTTTGGTTATAGAATTAGGAGTGGACATGAGTGAAATAGAGTATGAGATTAAAGATTTTCGTGTTTTATTTGTTGAAGATGATGACATAGCGAGGGAAAAATTAGGTAAATTTTTACAAAGAAAATTTGATACTGTAGAACTATGTTCAAATGGTTTAGAAGGTTTTATAAAATTTCAAGAAAACTATAATAATCAAAAATTTGATTTAATAATTAGTGATATAAATATGCCTAAAATGGATGGGCTTGAAATGATTGAAGAAATAAGAAAAATAGATTCTGAAGTTCCATGTATTTTTGTTACAGCAAGAAATGAAACAGAACAATTAATTAAGGCAATAAATCTTCAAGTTCGTGATTATATAATAAAACCTATAGACTTAGATAATATAATGAAAAAATTAATAGTTATATGTGATGAGCTATATTATAAAAGAATGTTTGAAATTCAAAAAAATGAAATGCAAAATTATATGGATATTTTAGATCATGAAGCATTGATTTCAAGAACTGATATTAAAGGAAAAATAACCTTTGTAAATGATGGTTTTTGTGAAGTATCGGGATATACAAAAGAAGAGTTAATAAATAAATCACACAATATACTAAGACATCCCGAAGTGTCAAAAGAGTTTTTTAAAGAGTTATGGAACACTATATTAGCTGGAAATATTTGGAGTTCAATATATAAAAACCTTGCAAAAGATGGTTCTACTTATTTTGTAAATAGTAAAATATTCCCAGTTTTTGATATGCATAAAGAAAATATATTAGAGTTTATGTCGGTTAATTTTTTAGTAACAGAAGAAGAAATAAAAAAAAGAAAAAATTTTAAAAATCTTATTCATCAAATTAGTGATAATAAAAAGAGTATTTCTATGTTAAAAGAAGAAAATGAAAACTGGAAAAAGAGATTAAGTGAAGTACAAAATGCTTTTTTAAATCTTGAAGAAAAAAACAAATTAACTGAAAGCAAAAGAAAAGAGTTACTTAATCAATTAGAAGTATATGAAATGAATAATCTTGAATATAATAAGCTTGCTATAATCGAAAAAAAAGATAAAACAAAACAATTTAAAGATATGTATAAATCTTTACAAGAATTAAAAAGCAAAAACTCTAAATTAGAAAATAGTATTAAAACTAACGAATCCATCTTTCGTTCAAAATTAAAAGAGTTAGATGATTTTATTGAAAAAGATATAGCACATCAAAAAAGAATAAATGATTTGAAAGATTTAGTTTCAAACTTACAAAAAGAGAATGAGGAATTAAAAAAAGCGAGTAAGAGTATTAACCCTTTTAAATAGTGTTATATTTAATCTTGAGTTAATAAGTCGTTAAAATATTTATTATATAATTTCATTATAGAATAACTTAAAAAGGATTTATTATGAATCTTAAAAAAATTACTTCTCTTACAATGTTATGTTCAATTATTATAATGACTTATACAGGTATTATGTTATTTATCTCACCTCCTGGAAGAATTGCAAATTGGGCTAATTGGAAATTATTAGGTTTAGGCAAAGAAGATTATGCTCAAATACATTCAACTTTCATGGTGTTATTTGTATTCATGACTTTCCTTCATGTGTATTATAATTGGAAACCAATCACTAGTTACATGAAAAATAAAGCCAAAGAGATGATTGTTTTTACAAAAGATATGCTTGCAGCTATTATTTTATCTTTAATATTTATTTTTGGAACACTTTTGGGAATAACTCCTTTTTCTTCTTTTTTAGATTTTGGAGATGGTATAAAAAACTCTTGGGAAAAAGAGTATGGCTCTGCTCCATATTCTCATGCTGAATTATCATCTATAAAAATGTTTACAAAAAAAATGGGATATGATTTAGAAAAAAGTAAAGAGCTTTTAAATTCAAATAATATTAAATTTGAGGAGACTCAGAGCTTAAAGCATATTGGGGAAGAAAATTTTGTAAGTCCTCAATTTATTTATAACTTATTAAAAAAGAATTTTCAAAAAGATGGAAGTGGAACTATTGAACTTACAGGAATGGGAAAGAAAACAATATCAGAATTAGCAGTGAATTTAAAACTATCGAATAAAGAGCTTATTTCAAAACTAAAAGCAATTGGAATTGAAGCAAATGAAGATGACAAGTTTAGAAAAACTGTTGAAAAATATGATATGAGCCCTATGGATGTTATAGAAAAATTAGGATATAAAAAACCAAAGTAAGTCTATATCTCTTACTTTGTTTCTTAAAATTTAAAATAACTTTATAATATCTTGAGGAGTTTTTACTATATGCTTTGCACCATTTTCAATTAATTCTTCAGGACCTCTAAATCCCCATTCTACTCCAACAGCAATCATATTTGCATTCTTCGCTGTTTTCATATCAACATCACTATCACCTACAAAAAAGATATTTTCACAAGGGATATCAAAACTATTAGCAATATTAATAGCTCCAATTGGATGGGGTTTTCTAGGAAGTTCTTCTTTTTGTCCATGAATCTCATTTAAGCTAAATTCCTTAAAGAACTCTTCTACATATTTGCAAGTAAAATAATGAGGTTTATTGGATAAAACTCCTATTTTTATATTTTTCTCTTTTAACATTGTTAAAAGTTCATAAATCCCTTCATAAGGTTTTGTATTATCATGTTTTTCATCATCATAAACAATTTTGAATCTTTCAAGGACTCTTTTAATCATCTCATTAGAAGAATCTTTTGGCATACAGTTTTCTATTAAAAACAAAGCACCACCACCTACAAAATTTCTATATGCATCTATTTCATGTGTTGGCAAACCAAACTCTTTTAAAACTATATTTGCGCAAAGCCCAATATCAATAATAGAATCAATAAGTGTTCCATCTAAATCAAATATAATTGCTTTTTCTTTTATATTTTTTGGCATTTTTTCTTCCTAATGAACTTGTTTTATCTTTTGTTTTGAAAATACAAAAGAGAGTAAAACAGCAATAAATGTTAAAATTGATGTTATCATAAATACATTAGAAAAATCTTTAGTAATATCAAAAATAAATCCAGCTAAGACAGGTGCAAGGGCTTGGCAAATTGCAAAGAGTAGAGTTATTAAGGATAAAACTTGGGTATTTCTTTTTACATCAAAGTGAAGTGATGTAAGTAAAGCTATAATAGAAGGAATACTCCAAACAGTTATTCCAAATAAAATAGCAGAAAACCAAATAACATAAGTATTTACATCAATAGCTAAAATAAGATGGGCAATTGTTTGTAAACAAAAAACAAGAAATAGACTTATATAAGGCCCGGATTTATCCGCAATTATTCCAAATATAAATCCTGAAAAAATACTACAAAACCCTAAAAGTGTCCAAAAATCTCCTGATAAGGAAGAAGAAACTTCATATTTATTTATAACTGCACTTACAAAAAATGTGACATAAACTACATAAGTAACTCCAAATATCATATAAAGTGTGCCAATTTTCCAAAATGATGGGATAATAAAATACTCTTTTGCTTTGATTTTTGTTTCAGGCATTGTATGACTTGTATGCTTTTTAAGACCAGGTAGACAGAGAAAAGCAATAACAATTATACAAAGTGAAAATATACTCCATGATATTTTCCATGGCATTTCATTTACTATGTTTTCAATAAATGGAACAATTTGCCCTGATAGTACAATAGCTAAGCCACTCCCACTAATGATAATTCCTAATACTTTTCCTCGTATATTTTTAGGTACTACATTAGCAATATAGGCCATTAATGAGATATTTACTACAGCTGTAAAAAAACCACTAATAGAGTAAAAGAAAGAAAGTATTATGTAATTTTCAAAAGCTATCATAAAAAGCATACTAAGACCTTGTAATAGTAAAGTTGTGAAAATAAGTTTGTAAGTTGTATATTTTGTATAGAGTTTAGTTACAAAAAATATCCCTAAAATATATCCAGTGAAATTTGCAGTTCCTATAAAACCAGCTTGTGTAGTACTTAGTTCTAAGCTATATTGCAGGTTTGGTAATACCATTCCAAATGCGAATCTTCCAAATCCTAAACAAGCAAGAATAACTAAAAATGAGCTAATTATTGTTTTAATATATACTTTCAATTTGTTTTAACTCTATAAATTATTTGTAAATTCATTTTTAAACCTTGCTCTTTAAATTAATGCTATGTTATTTAAATATTCATTAATAAATAATGAATAGAGTTTTTTGTATTTAGCATAAATTAGTAATAATATTGTATTAAATTTATAAAAATAAAAAGGAAAAATATGCGTTCATGGGATGATGTGATTGAAGAAGAAAAAAAGAAAGATTATTATAAAAAATTAAAAAAAGTGATTGACAAAAGATATGAAACTTCAACTGTTTTCCCTCCAGAAGATAAAATATTTAATGCTTTTTTGAAAACATCTTTAGAAAATCTAAAAGTTGTAATTTTAGGGCAAGATCCTTATCATGGATATGGACAATCTCAAGGTTTCTCTTTTTCAACTCCAAAAGAGATTAAAAACCCTCCTTCAATGCAAAATATTCTAAAAGAAATAAGAAGTGATTTAGAAAAAGATTCATCTTGCTTAGATGGAGATTTAACTCCTTGGACTAAAGATGGAGTACTTCTTTTAAATGCTATTTTAACTGTAGAAGAAGGAAAAGCTAAATCACATCATAAGCTTGGTTGGGAAATTTTCACAGACAATATTATTAAATATATATCACATAATTGCGAAAATATTGTTTTTATTCTTTGGGGTGCACCTGCGATTAAAAAAACTAAATTAATTGACGAAACAAAACATCATATATTAACTGCACCTCACCCAAGCCCATTATCCTCTTATAGAGGTTTTTTTGGCTGTAAGCATTTTTCTAAAACAAATGACATTTTAAAAAGCCTTGGGAAAAGCCCTATTAATTGGTGATATAATATAAGTGAATAAATTATATAATGTTTTGAAATTAAAAAAGGAGAATATATGTTTTTTAGAACTAAATTATTATTAATTATTACAAGTCTATTTCTTGTAATAAATTTATATGCAAAATCTTTTGAAGCTCTAATAGAGATTAAAGAAATTGATAATAATAAAATAATTTTATTAGAAAAAAAAGAAAAGATAATTTTTGAAAACAATATGTTAAATAAAGATCTAAAATATAACAAGGCTTTATCTTTGATTTTAAATAAGATTATTAGCTTAGAAAAAAGTTATAAAGATAGTGATTTATATATTGTAGAGTCCTTAAAAGATGAAAAAGGTAAGACTTGGACTATTAGTTCTACTATTACTAGTAATGATATTTCAGTTACTCAATTTATTTCCTCTCAAGAAGAAAAAATAATAAGTGGTTGGATAAATAGAAATAATAAAGACATTTTTGGTTTAAGAATTTTTAATTTTTAATATAATAAATAATGATATTTTTATATTACATTAAATTTATTTTGGTTATTATATATAAATTTTTTTTTAAAGGTAATTTAATGGTAACAAAATCTGTTATAAAAAAACTTAGTATTGCAACGGTTTCTTTTGGAACATTGTTGATGCTAACAGGGTGTGCAACTCCTTCATTTACAAAAGTAGGAACAACTGCAACAGGAGAGAAAGTAGCGATTACTAAAAAAGACGTTCATGCTAAAACAAAAATGAGTGAGACTATTTTCTTAGAACCTGTAGCTCCTGAAGAGCAAATTATTTATTTTAGATTTAGAAATACTTCTGATGAAGAGTTATATATTGCAGAAAAGTTAAAAAGAGAATTTGAAAATAAAGGTTTTATAGTTACAAAAAATCCAAAAAAAGCAAACTTTATGGTTCAAGCTAACTTATTAAAAGTTGGGGAAATGGATGAAAATGAGCAAAAGAATTATTTAGGTGCAGGTTTTGGTGTTGGAGCTGCAGCTGCAGGAGCAACATTATTAACAGGTGGGGGTAGAAGAGCTGGAGCTGCTGGATTAATTGGAATGGCTGTTGGATTGGCTGTTGAGGCTGCAAGAGTTAAAGATGTACATTATGCCTTAGTAACAGATGTAGAAATTAGACAAAGACCTTTAGATGGTGAAGTTGTAACACAAGATGATAATCAATCTGGACAAATGGGAAGAGGTTCAGTTTCTAGACAAAGTTCATCTGTAAAAGGTGTTCAATGGAAAAAATATAGAACGAGAATTGTAAGTTCTGCATATGCTCCAGGATTAGACTTTGAACAAGCTCAACCTTTCTTAGAAAATGGTTTAGTGAAAGCCCTTAGTGGTACAATGTAATACAAAATATACTCTTTTCTTAGAAGAGAGTATATTTTTTTAATTTCTTAATTATTCAAACTAGTTTTAGCTTCTTGCCAAATATATATTTTATAATACCAAAATCTATGTGCTTTTGAAGGAAGTTTCTTAATATCAGAAAAAACTAAGTTAATTGTTCTTCTCATTTGTTCATCTAAGGGTTTACCTTTTGATAGATATTGAGAAAATCCAGTTTTTAGTTTTGTATAAATCTGTTCTTCTTTCTCTTTAAATTCCAGATAGTTTATATTTTGTATATCATCTTTTTGATATTTTTCTAGCATATGCATATAATTATTGAAAAGAGAGTAGGCCTTTGCTTTTTCTTCATTTTTACTTTGAAAGAAAGCTTTACTAGATTTTTCAACAGACTCTTTAATATCCATTCCCATTTCAATGCATTGAGTAGTTATATACTCTTCTTTTTTATTTCTAATAGGTTTTATATTCAATTCTTTACTTTCTTCTTCTATACTCTCTTCTATTATCTCTTCTTCAACTTTTTTTGGAGGTTCTTTTAATGTTACTTTTTCTTTTTTATCAAATAATCCAAACATATCTCTCCTTTTGTATAAAAAACTAGTCTAAATCTTTATTAAGTGCAGTTAATAAAGTAAAAAAGTTTCTAGTGTGTATTTTAGTTACTTGCAAATAAATATATGAAACAACAACTACATTCATATGAATCATAGCTTCTTGAAAAGTTAAAAATGCAATTAATACACCAGCAATTAAAATAAAAATAGGATAAATTAATTTCATTCTTTGTTCTTCTCTAGCAAAAGAATATTTATAATCTTTATAATTTGATTTAATAAACTGCTTATCTTCTTTTGTAAGTTTATTCTCCTCTTTTAACTGGCTCAATGCTTTTAAAACATTTAGTTTTTTCTTATATTGATAATATTTTAAAAGTAGACTTATTAAAATTACAATAGATAAAAAACTTGATACTAGTTCTAGTGGAATCTCTGTACCTTCCATTTCTAACCCTTTATTAAATTTAGAAGATTTTATTATAATTGTCATTAGATATTAATAATATTCTTAAAAAGATTCAATTTTTCGTAATAAATAACCCAAATAAATATTAATTAATATTATTTTGATATAATTAATTAAATTATTTAAAAGGAGAGTGTTATGAAAAAAATATATATGGCATTGTTACTAAGTGCAAGTGTTATTTTTGCTAGTATGAATTTAAATACAGCAAAAAAAGAAGAGTTAATGACTATTAAAGGAATTGGTTCTGTTAAAGCTGAACAGATTATTAAGTACCGAAAGTCAAATAAGATAAAAAGTGCTGAGGATTTAAAAGTGATAAAAGGTTTTGGACCAGCTCTAATCTCAAATATAAAGAATGAAAAGAAATCAAAAGAAAAACTCTAAAAAATAAATATAAGTGTCTAGTTTTTATCTACTTGACACTTTATTTTCAATTTTTTTTTGTTAGAATATTATAAGAATTTTGAATAAAGGGTCTATAATGAAAATATCAGGAAACTCTTATTGCCCATGTGGGAGCCAAAAAAAATATAAACATTGTTGTAGAATCTTTCATTATGGTGAAAAACCTAAAAATGCACTTGAATTAATGAAATCAAGATATAGCGCATTTGCATCAAACCTCTCTTCTTATATTACAGATACAACACATCGAGATAATCCAGATTTCACATATGATATTGAAGCTTGGCATAAAGATATCCATGATTTCTTTGATCATAGTGCTTTTAAAAAACTTGAGATATATGATTTTGTAGATGGAGAAAATGAAGCTTACGTTACTTTCAAAGCAACAATATTCCAAGGTGCTATTGATGTCTCATTTGTTGAGAAGAGTAAGTTTTTAAAAGTAAATAATCAATGGTTATATCATAGTGGAGAGTTTATTTCTTAGTTTTTCTTTTAACTTATTAGCTCTTATGTACTTCTTTTTAGAATATGATAAAATACCAAAAATGATTTAAATAAGGACCAAAATTGAAAATACTCTTTTCTCCTAGTGAAGCAAAATTTAAAGGTGGTAATAAACAGAAGATAAATAAAAATAGTTTTTTATTTCCTGAATTATATAATTTTAGAGTAGAAGCACTTTTAAAATATCAAGAGTTTATAAATAATGCAAGTAATGAAGAATTAGCAAAACTTTTTGGAACAAAAAAACAAGATGTAATAGATTATTACAAGGGTAATTTATTAGAAAAAGAAATAGTGAAAGTTATAGAACGCTATGATGGAGTAGCTTTTGATTATTTAAAATATCAAGAGTTAAATGAAAATGAAAAAAATTATATTAATAATAATGTGATGATTTTTTCAAATCTTTTTGGACCTATTTTAGCAGGTGATTTTGGCTTACCTGATTATAAATTAAAACAAGGAGAAAAAATAGGAACTCTAGCCTTAGAGAAATTCTATAAAGATAATTTTTCAGACTCACTTGATGTATATTTTAAAGATGAAGAAGTAATTGATTTAAGAGCAGGTTTTTATGAGAAGTTTTATAAATTAAATAAAGAATATACAACAATGAAATTTATAAAAGATGGAAAAGTTGTAAGCCACTGGGCAAAGGCATATAGAGGAATAATTTTAAATTTAATGTCAAAAAATAATATTCAAAATATTCAAGAACTAATGGATATGAATATTAAAAACCTAAAAATTGAAGAGATTAGAAAACAAAAATTAAAAACAGAAATTATTTATAGTATTTCTTAATAAAAATTTGTTGTAAAGTATTTTCTCTATTTTCAAAATTTGATTTACTTAAAATCTTATTTTTAGTTTTGATTAAATCTTTTGTTAAAGACTCTATTCTTTGATTTAATTCTAAATGTTTGGTTCTTAGTTTTATTTGTTCTCTAGAATTTTTAATATGAGCATCCATTCGTATTTTATAATAATCTGCCCTATCTCCTAATATTTCAGATAAAATCATAGTAATTCCGAATATCAAAGCGATATGCTTATAACTTCAGATAACACCCATTGGCTTATGAATATTGATAATTTAGATGATTCAAAAAGGCTTGTGTGTATTTATGGTAAAATGGATAAATCAAAAGAGTTTTTTATGGTTAATATTTGAAAAACTCTTAGTGAGAAATATATTTGTACATTTTCAGAGATAAGTAAATACTCTTTGCAAAGTAAAGAATTTAAGGAAAAATCTTATAAAGATGAACTTACAAAAATATATAATAAAGATAACTTTAATGAATTTTTAGTTCATAAGTTTTTCTATTTTGTTAGAGGAAAACTCAATTTATTAATGATTATGTTTGATATTGATTTATTTAAAATATTAATAATAGGTATAGACATGATGTTGGTGATAAAATTTTAATTGAACTGTCACAATTAATAGGCAAATATATTAGGAAGAAGATTCAGGCTAATATTTTTCCAAATAAGATACAATTACATATAGTTTTGGCGTTAAGGATGCTCGTAAAAATGATACAATCTTAAACTCTAGAAAAGTAGGAAATAATTTAATATAGGAAAATGTAAGTGAATTTTAAGATAAGTAAAAACAAAATATTTAGTCTACTTTTTATCTTTTCGATAGGAATAATAGCTGCTTTTATTATTGTAGATATTTTTCATTTTTCAAAACAAACAAAAAAAAGAACACTTAAAAATGCTGTTGAAAAATCTACAGAAAGAGATTATGTTTTTAAACTTTTATTAGATTCACATAAAAATATTTTAATATCAGTTTCACAATCAAAAATATTTAAAAATTATTTAACTAATGAAAATGAATTTAATAAAAATCAAATAAAAGATTTTTTTCTTGCCCTAGTGAAAACAGATTCAAATCTTATGCAATTAAGGTTTATTGATAACAAAGGGTATGAAAAAATAAGAGCAGAACGAAGTAATATATCTTCTCCCCCTTATTTAGTCGCAGATAATAATCTTCAAAATAAAAATCAAAGAGAGTATTTTACAAGTTTAAATAATAAAAAACTTGGTGAAATCTGGTATTCGGATATCGATTTAAATGAGGAAAATGGAAAAGTTGAAGTTCCTTACAAAGCCACTCTTAGAATTATTTTGCCCATAGAAGAGAAAGGTATTTTTAGTGGTATTTTAATTATAAACTATTTTATGAAAGATAAATTAGATGAACTTCTAAATTCAGAAATCTTTGATTTGATATTATCAGACTCCAAGGGTTATATCTTAAGACACTTTGACAAATCAAAAAACTGGTCTTTTTATCAAGAAGAAAAGTTTAATTTAAAAGATGAATTTAATAATTTGTCAGAAGAAATTTTGAAAAAAGATCTTTTTATTTCGGATGATTTTGTTTCCAAAAAATTATCAACAAATACAAATAATGAATATTTTCTTATTTTTAAATTAAAAGAGTCATATTTAGATTTACAAAAAAAAGAAAAAATAACAGAGTATTTTATTGTAACTTTTATTGTATTTCTACTTGCTGCAATTTTCTCACATTTTTTCTCAAAAATTTTTATAAATTTAATTGATGATTTAAAGGTATCTAAAGAAATAGCTGAAAAAGCAAATAAAAGTAAGTCAGAGTTTTTAGCAAATATGAGTCATGAAATTAGAACTCCTTTAAATGGACTAATAGGGTTAACAAATATAGTTTTAGATACAGATTTATCTAAAGAACAAAAAGAGTATTTAATTAAATCAAAAAGCTCTTCAATTGCTTTATTACATATTATTAATGACATTTTAGATTATTCTAAAATGGAAGCAGGGAAATTAGGTATTAATCATAATGAATTTAGATTGGAAGAAGTCTTAAATAATGTAAATGATTTATTTGCTTATAAATTAGATGAAAAAAATATAAATTTAATTTATAAAGTAGATCCAAATATTCCTCTTATTTTAAAAGGGGATAGTTTAAGAATTATGCAAATCTTAAATAATCTTGTTGGAAATGCAATGAAATTTACTGAAGATGGGTCAATTATTATATCCATTGAAGAAATTAATAAAAATGAAGATGAAATAGAACTAGAGTTTTGCATTGAAGATACAGGTATAGGTATTTCAAAAGAAAATATAAAAAAACTTTTTAATGCTTTTGAGCAAGGGGATAATTCAAGTACAAGAAAATATGGAGGAACTGGATTAGGTTTAATGATTTGTAAACAAATTATTTCTTTAATGCAAGGTGATATTTTTATAACTAGTACAAAGGGTGTTGGAACAAAAATTACATTTACTATAAAAGTAGGTTTTTTAATTAGTGAGATAGAATTTGAAATAAATAAACAAAGCTTAAAAAATATGAAATTTTTAGTTGTAGAAGATAATAAGATTGAAAGAGATTACTTAGCAGATGTTCTAAAATCATGGAATCTAAGTGTAGAAATAGCAAATGATGGATTAGAAGCTTTTAGAAAGATTTCAAAAGAGAGTTTTGATTATATATTATTAGATTGGAAAATGCCAAATGTAGATGGCTTGGAATTATTAGATATATTAAAAGAGAATAATATAGAAAATACTTCTATTTTAATAGTTACTGCACATAAAGAGAAAGATTTAAGAATAGAAGCCAAAGGCAAAAATATTCTTATTGAAAAGGTATTACAAAAACCTTATACTCCATCCTCTTTATATAATACAATTTTCGATAATAAAGAGTCAATAGAAATACTTACAGAAACTTTTTCTATTGAAACAGAAGGAAAAATTCTATTAGTTGAGGATAATGAAATTAATCAAATTGTTGCTGCTAAAGGCTTCGAAAAATATGGCTTAGATGTTGATATAGTTTCAAATGGCCAAGAAGCAGTAGAAATAGCAAAAAGAAAAAAATATGATATTATCTTTATGGATTTACATATGCCAATTATGGATGGTTTTGAGGCAAGTAAAAATATAAGAAAGATTGATAAAGAAACTCCAATTATAGCCCTAAGTGCCGCTGTTATGGAAAAAGATAAAGAATTAACATCTAAAGCTGGTATGAATGGCCATCTTGCGAAACCGATAATTTGGCAAGAAGTAGAAGAAGTGATTTCAAAATATTTAACTACAAAGAGAGTGTCGAAAAATAGAGATAATCTAAATAATAAAGATATATCTATAGAGGGTATAGATCTTCATAAAATAAGAGCCTTTCTTGGAATTGAAGAAGAAATAATATTTAAAATGTTAGTAAATTTTTCAAAAACATATTCTGATATAAAAAATGATATAAAAGATTTAGATATAAACTCTAATGAGTTAAGTTCATATATTCATAAACTAAGAGGAGTAAGTGGAAATCTACAAATTGATGAGATATATAATTTAAGTTCATATATTGAAGAAAATTTTATTGCAAATGATAAAGAAGATAAAATAAATGAATTAATTTTTAAAATGCAAAAGATTACTGAATCAATAAAAAGAAAGATATCCCCACTTATTTCTAAAAATAAAATTATTCTAAGTAATGAAGAATTATTAAAATTAGTAAATTCAACTATTTATGATATTGAAAATTATAATTTTATTAAAAAAGATAGAGTTATAGATATTTATAACTCTTTAGAAAATAGAATTGAAATTTCACTGCTAGATGAAATGCTTGAAAATTTTGAAAATAATCATTATGAAAATTTTGAAAATATTTTAAAAAAAATAAAAAGAGTGATTAATGAGTAGAAGTACCATACTAATAATAGAAGATGAAGCAGTAAATATTGAAATTTTAGTGGAAATGCTAAGAAGTAAATATGAATTAAAAATAGCTTATGATGGAGCCATGGGTATTAAAATCGCAAAAAAAATTCTGCCAGATATTATACTTTTAGATATAGAAATGCCAAAGATGGATGGTTTTGATGTTGCATGGGAATTAAAAAATAATGATGAAACTAAAGATATTCCTATTATATTTCTTACATCTAAAACAGATAAAGAAGTGATTATTGCTGCATTAAGTTCAGGTGCCGTTGATTATGTAATTAAACCCTATTTTAAAGAAGAGTTAGAAGCTAGAATTGCAAATCATCTTAAAGCAAGGCTTTTAAAGAAAGTTAAAATAAGTAAAAATATATCTTTAGAAGGTATTGATATTAAAAAGATTAGGGCATTTTTAGGAATAGAAGAAGAAGTAATATTTAAAATGCTTTTAAATTTTTCAAAAACATATTCTGATATAAAAAATGATATAAAGGAATCTACTCTTAGTTACGATGAATTTAGTTCTTATATGCGAAAGTTAAAAGGAGTAAGTGCTAATTTACAAATTAATACAATACATAGCTTAAGTTCTTATCTTGAAGCAAACTTTATGGCTAGTGATAAAAATGATAAGATAAATGAATTAATTTTTAAAACACAGAAGATAGTAGAAATGATACAGACAAGTATCGCACCTCTTATAGTTGAAAATAAAATTATTGAAGACAATAAAGAACTATTAAAATTAATAAATTCAATTATTTATGATATTGATAATTTTAACTTTATAAAAGAAGATCGTGTACATGATATTTATAACTCTTTAATAAATAGAGTTGAAATCTCACTTTTAAAAGAGATGTTTAAAAACTTTGAAAATAATGATTATGATGATTTAGAAAACACTTTAAAAAAAATAAAAAGAGTTTTGAATGAATAGAAGTACAATACTAATAATAGAAGATGAAGTTGTAAATATAGAAATACTAGTTGAAATGCTAACAAAAAAATATGAATTAAAAGTTGCCTATGACGGATTAATGGGTATAAAAATAGCAAAGAAAATTTTGCCAGATATTATACTTTTAGATATAGAAATGCCAAAGATGGATGGTTTTGAAGTTGTATATGAATTAAAAAATTGTGATGATACAAAAGATATTCCTATAATTTTTGTTACATCTAAAACGCATAAAGAAGTAATTATTACTGCTTTAAATTCAGGTGCTGTTGATTATATAATTAAACCCTATTTTAAAGAAGAGTTAAAAACTAGAATTGCAAATCATCTAAAAACAAGGCTTCTACAAAAAGAGTTAAATAACAGAAATAAAATACAAGAACAACTTTTAATTCAACAATCTAAATTAGCTTCCATGGGTGAAATGATTGGAGCAGTGGCCCATCAATGGCGGCAGCCTTTAACTTCTCTTGGCGGAATTCTTACAAATATAGAAGAATCATATGAAGAAGGAAAATTAAGTTCAGATTATTTAGAAAAACAAATTGATACAGCTGAAAAAAATATTATGTATATGTCAAAAACTATTGATGATTTTAGAAACTTTTTTGTTCCAAGTAAGTACAAAGAGCCTTTTAGTGTTTCTACAGCTGTTATTAATGCTATTTCTATTATTGATGATGCTTTTAAAAATTCAGAAATTAATATTATTTTCTCTATTAATCAAAAGAAAATAAATGATTACAAAGATAAAAAGAATAATAACCTATTTTTAGTAAATGGTTATGCAAATGAATTTTCTCAAGTTATTATTAATATTTTACAAAATTCAAAAGATGCAATTTTAGAGAATATAAATTTTATTGAAGATAAAAACATATTTGTAGATATTTCAAGTGATGAAAACAGTGTTAAAATTGTCATTAAAGATAGTGCAAAAGGAATACCTACTTCTATAATTAATAGAATTTTTGAACCTTACTTTACTACAAAAGAAGAAGGAAAAGGAACAGGAATAGGTTTATATATGAGTAGAATGATTATAGAGACTAATATGCAAGGAAAATTAAATGTTTCAAATTATGAAAACGGTGCAATCTTTGAAATTAATATGAAAAAGCTAGTAAATGAAAAAAATATTAATGATAATTAGAAGTTTTGTTTACCTAAGAGTAGGGGCAAAAAAGGTTTAAGAGAGACTCTTTAATTTTTCTCATATTTTATCATTGAAAACAACTTTATTCCTTCCTTCTTCTTTTGCTTTATATAACAATTCATCAGCTTTTTTATAAAAGTTAATATCATTATCTATTTCTTTCGCATTTTTATAATATAAACCTATGGAAATAGTTATATATTTACTTACTTTATTATGACTATGTTCAATTTTTAAATTTTCAATTGCTGTTCTTATTTTGTTTGAAAAAGTGATGGAGTTATGTAAATTTACAGAATTAAATAAAATAGCAAACTCTTCTCCTCCAACTCTAAAACAATAATCTCCTGCTCTTTTCATAAAAGAGTTTAAAGTTTTAGCCACTTTTATTAAAACATCATCACCTTTTTGATGTCCATAATTATCATTATAGAGTTTAAAATAATCAATATCAATCATTAATAAGCAAATAGATTCATCTTTTCTTTTACTTATATTTAGTAACTCTACGATTTTTTCATTAAAATATCTTCTATTATATATATTTGTTAATGAATCTTTTATAGATAATTCTTCTAATCTTTTTTTATCACTTATATTTTGAGTAACTGAAGAATAACCTATTTTTATACCTTCCATATCATAAATAGGATTTATGCTTATCTTTACCCAATAATAGTTACCATCCTTTGATTTATTTTTAAGTTCACCTTGCCATGTTTTATCTTGTTGAATAGTTTCCCACAAGTTTTTATAAATATTTTTATCCATTTCAGGGTGAGAGACAATATTATGGGAGAAACCTATTAGTTCTTCTTTAGAATAGCCACTTGCATCTGAAAAAGCCTTTGAAACATATGTTATTACTCCTTTTAAATCGGTTCTTGAACTTAATATGTTATTATCTATTATCTCATAATAATCTTTTGTAATTTTTTTATAATATTCTTCATTTTTCTTTATATTAATAAATGTAATAGTTTCATCAATAACTTGTTTAAGTAATTTTCTATTAAATGGTTTTAATACATATCTGCTCACGCCGAGGTTTATAGCTTCTAGTAGATAATCTTGTTCATTAAAGGCTGTTGTTATTATAATAAGAATATCTTTGTCTAATTTTCTAATTTTTTGAATCATATCTATACCATTTAGTTTTGGCATTCTAAGATCAGTAATAATTATATCAGGTTTATTTTCGAGGAAAGAGTTGAACCCTTCTTCTCCATTATATGCTACAAAAAGTTCATCACATCTTCTTTCAAAAAAACTTTGATATTCTTTATTTAAATTTATGTCATCTTCTACATAAAGAATTTTTATTGGCAATTTTTGATTCATCTAATACCTTTGCATATTGCATCTATAGAATATATTATACATATACTTATCTAAAATAATAAATTTTTATTTAAAAAGTTCATTATTATTTAAATAAAAGTTTTTTATTAAAAAGAAATAATAATGAACAAAGTGCAAAAATAGAAGAAAATAAAAATAAATATTCACCATATAAATATCCTGCTATTAACGCGCCTAAAAAACCACCTAATCCATATGCAACACCATACATAAATTGCTGTGCTAACTTTTTATTCTCGTATAATGTGTATAAATAAATAATAACTGCACTATGATAAAGTCCAAATGAAAAGGCATGAATACTTTGAGTGAAAAAAGTAAGAGCTAGATTATCAGGGAATAAATATAATAAAAACCATCTAAGAATTGTAATAGCAACTGCAAATTTTATTACGGTTAATAAATTATTTTTTAATAATGGTGCTTGATAATAAAGTAATATAATTTCACAAATAACTCCAAATGACCAGAGATATGAAGTCATCTCTAAACTTATACCATGAGATGTTTCATATATAGTAAAAAAGTTGTAAAAGCCACCAAAGCTTAATTGCATAAAGAACAGACTAACCCAAAAAGGCCAATATTTAAAAAATGAAAAGGCTTCTTTAGAAGATTTTTGATCATGACTTACATCATCGTATTTTAATAATAATAAAGCAAAAACAACAGTTAATATATTTACAGCTAAATAGTAATGAATAGCAATAAACGGTTCAGATAAAAATCTTGCAAGAACAAGTGATATTAACATAAAACCAATAGAACCATAAAGTCTTGATTTCCCATATTTATCTTTCCCCAAAATTTTTATAGCTGTAACTTCAAGGTAAGGAAGTATTAAAGATAAACATGCTCCTAATATTGCATTATTTATCATAAAGGCATAAAAATTTTCAATACTTATATAAAATAAAGAGGAGCATATAATTGATAAGAATAGGGCACATTTAAAAACAAATTGATTTAGTTCAATATGTTTTAGAAATAAAAATGGAGTAAGAAATCTCATTAATGGAGCTAATGCAAAAATAATACCAATATCAACTGCGCTATATCCTAAATCATGTAAAACTTTTGGAAGAAATATAATATATACCCCAACAGCAGCAAAATAAAAAAAGTAAAAAGCAGATAGTTTGAAAAAAAGCATTTACTATTTTTCAGTAATTACAATTGTTTTACTAAGTATATCTTGTATTGTTTTTTTATCTTTTCTAAAAAATGGAATAAAAGCTAAAAGTATTGTTGTTGCACTTACTAAAAAAATTAAATATCTAAGAACTGCTTTCCCAAATGATATTTTTTTTAAAGTAACATTATCTACAAGTTTAAGAGAATAAGCTTTAAGGCCTGGAGTCTGTGCTTTAATTACCCAAAAAGAAATAATAATTAAACCATAAACACTAGCAGTTATCCATCTAGCCTCATCACTTCCTTGAAAATCATCTTTACCTTCTAAGATTAGATAGGTTGTTATATACATTATTGGCATCATAATCATAAACATATCAACAACAAAGGCTTTTATTCTTTGAGGAATAGGGGCAGAAATAGTCTTAGGATCTATTTGTCCTAAGGAATCTGTAGTCTTAGTAGATGTAGAGTCATCATTTTTTACACTCTTATTCTTAATATCTCTCCATCTACTCATTTTTTAGTTTCCTCTACTTCCAGGTTTGTATGCAACACTTCCTTCTTTGCACATAGGACAATCTTCAGGTGAATACATTTCAAATGTAAAATCATCAAGTGCAAAAAGTGGCTTATCAAGTGGCAATTTACAGTTTTCTTTAGCTTCTATAGAACTTCCAACTCTAGAGCAGAAACCTCTATTTGCAAGTGCTGCATAAGCCACAATATTTCCACCATCTGCTTCAACTTGACGCGCAGCTTCTAAAGCACTTCCACCCGTAGTTATAATATCTTCACAGATAATATAGTTTTCATTTTCTTTTACTTCAAAGCCTCTTCTAATAGTCATATTGCCATCAACTCTTTCAGCAAAGATAAATCTAACATCAAGTGCAGTAGCAAGTGCAAAGCCTGCAATTAATCCACCTAAAGCAGGAGAACATACAGCATCAACTTTTATTCTAGATTCTTTTATTTGCTTAGCTAATTCTTCAGCTAAAAGTTTTGCCGTTTTTGGATCTTCTAAAACCTTTGCAGATTGTAAATAAAATGCAGAATGATTTCCACTACTTAATTTAAAATGACCTTCTAATAATGCGCTAGAGTCTTTATATATTTGTGCTACATTCATAATTAAACCGTTAAAATTTCTTGTTCTTTAGCTTTTAACGTATCATCAGCTTTAGTAACAAAAGAGTCTGTAATTTTTTGGATTTCATCTAATGCTTTTTTATTTTCATCATCAGTAATCTCTTTATCTTTATGTAGAACTTTTACTTTATCATTTGCATGTTTTCTTACATTTCTCATTGCAACTTTTGCATTATCAGTCATCGCCTTAGCACCTTTAGCACTCTCTTTTCTTTGTTCAACTGTCATAGGAGGGAAGAATAGTTTGATTAAATCACCATCATTATTTGGATTAACTCCAATATTTGCAGCATTAATAGCTTGTTCAATTGGACCTAAAAGATTTTTTTCCCAAGGATTTACAACAATAGTTGTTGCATCAGCTGCTAATACAGAACCTACTTGATTTAAATCAGTTGGTGTACCATAGTAATCAACTTTTACACCATCTAAAACAGAAGTAGTAACTTTCCCTGTTCTTAATGTTTTATAGTCTCTTTTTAAAGACTCAATTGATTTTTCCATATGTTCTTTTGTTTC
The DNA here is from genome assembly GCA_041583235.1 of Halarcobacter sp. Taxonomy (GTDB): domain Bacteria; phylum Campylobacterota; class Campylobacteria; order Campylobacterales; family Arcobacteraceae; genus Halarcobacter. The sequence goes on along the minus strand of JBFHGG010000019.1, from coordinate 2,811 downwards.
TTGATAGATTTCATTTAACATTATATATTCTCCTTAAGTATGTTTTATTATTGATTTTTTACTATTGTGAAATTCGAAATTGATTATACCATTATAAACTTTGTAATTGAAAATTTTAAAAAAGAAGTTTTGATTGAATAAATTTTGAGGGCATATGTTCTTTTTGTATGAATTATTCATATAAGTAATTAATCTAAGATATGCTTTGTTTTGTACATATCTATAGATTAAAGTTTTTGCAAGAAGTAATAAATACTTCATTTGATTTTTTTAAAATTACTTACTTGCTGGAACTGTAGGAACAACTGGTGCTGTTGGTGCTGCAGGTGCAGGAGTTTGAACTGGTGTTGATGGGATTAAAGAATCTGTTTTAACACTGTCAACTGCACTTCCAAGTTTATCTTGGTTATACAAGTATCCTAAAGTAACTGTATTAATAACAAAAAGAAGTCCTAATGCCATAGTAGCTTTTGTTAAGAAGTTTCCTGGACCTTTCGCTCCGAATACTGAGTCATTACTTCCGCTATAAGCTCCAAGACCTATGCTCGAACTTTTTTGAAGTAGTACAGCTATTACGATTAAAACAGCTAAAACAACTTGAACTATTAAAAGTGTTGATGTCATATTAATTTTCCTTTTAAAAAATGGTAGGTATTTTACCTAAAATTCATTAAGATTAGGTTAAAATGATTCTTATGTCTATAAAAAACGAATTTTCAAAACATGCAAATAAGTATAACGATTTTAATATTATTCAACAAATTGCTGCAAAAGCACTAGCAAGAGATATTAAAACAAAACCTAAAAAAATATTAGAAATAGGTTGTGGTTCAGGTCAAGTCTTTAAATATATAACTTGGGATATAGAAAAATACGATGCTGTAGATTTCTCAGCTTCAATGTGTTCCTTACATCCAAAAAATGAAAAAATTGATGTTTCATGTTATGACTTTGATAGTATAGAATTTAGAGATTTTTTAATAAATAAAAACTTTGATATGGTAATTTCATCTTCTGCAATGCAATGGTCAAAAGATTTGAGCAAATTAATTCATTCTTTAAGTTCCACTACTTTAAGTATAAATGCAGTGCTCTTTACCTCAAATACTTTTAAAAGAATTCAAGATTTGACAAATAAAAAATCTCCTATTTTATCAGTAGATGAAATAAAAAATAGCTTTTCTAAATATTTTGATTGTGAATTTGAAGTGCATAAGTATAATTTGGAGTTTGATAATAAAAAAGATTTATTTGATTATATAAAAAACTCAGGTGTAAGTGGAGCTAGTAATAGTCTTGATTTTGCACTAGCTAAAAAACTATATAAAGAGTATGATTTAAACTATTTAGAGTTTGAAGTGATTTTTGTTAGGACAATTTCCAAATTATAGAGTTCATATCTAATATATTTAAAGTTTTCACTATCTTTAATAGAAATTAATTTTGTAAACTCTTCAAGAACTCTTGCACTCTCTTGTGCTCTTTTAAAATTTGCTATTAGTATAGAGTTTAAATCACTACGATTTTGTTCACTTTTTATAGATTCTCTTAAAACATCATTTTTGATATCTCTAGTCTCTAAAAGTTCATTGTAGTTTTCAAGTCTTGATAAATGTCGTAAGGACTTTAGTTTTAAAGAAGTCTCTTTATTATTATATATATATCTATAAATATCCTCAACTACACGAATTCCTTCACGTAAGCGGTTTAAATTAGCATCTATAAGTCTAAGAGTATTTTTTTCAATCATTTTAATTTTGAAGAAGGTAAGATAGCTTCAAAGGAAGCTATCTTACTATATTAGTCATCGCTATTCATAATTCCAAAAATCTGTAATAATGAAATAAACAGATTAAAGAAATCTAAGTATAAAGCAATTGCAGCTTCAATAGGAGTTTCAAATCCACCCTTGATGATTTGTTGAGTATCATAAAGAATAAATGCTGAAAATAATAAAGCTCCAACACTTGCAACACCTAATTGTAATAAAGGTGATTGAAAGAAAATATTTGAAATAGAACCAACAATTAAGATTATTAATGCAATAAATAGCATTTTCCCCATTCCTGAGAAATCTCTTTTTGTTGTCATAGCAAACATTGAAATTCCACCAAATGCAACTGAAGTCATTAGAAATGCTTGTGCAACAATTGAAGCACCTGCTGGCATATTTAAAATATTACTTAATAAAGGAGTAATAGTTAAACCACTTACAAAAGTAAATCCAAATAATACAGCTAAGTTTATTCCTGGTTTGTTTTTAACTGCAAATAAAGCAAATAGTAATATAAATTCTAATATAACTAAACCCCAATACCAACTAGCAATTGTAGAAACCATATCTAATCCAATATAAGCTCCTGCAGTAGCTGCTAATAAAGATCCAGCAAAGAGTTGATAAGTAGCTTTTAAAAAGCTCATTAATCCTGCTCTTGATGAATCTTGAGAGCTATTGTACTTAGAGCTTTCTTGAGAAAGGTAATCTCTGTTATACATTTTAATCCTTTTAATTTTTTTGATATTTTATTATCTTAGACTTAATACTTACTTTAAGAAGTAAAATTAAATCAAGTTTATAATTAAAGAAATAAAAACTAAAGTAATATAGCTAAAATAAACATATCGTATATAATAAGCTTAATTGTAAGATGTAAATAAAGATTAAAAGAAGGAGAAAGAAAAAAGGCCGGTAAAATCCCGAAAAAAGGCCCAAGAGGAAAGACTTTAAAAATTTAAGCGATACTAAAGAAAAAACCCTTGACAAGAGGTAAAAAATCTATTATAATTCCCGTCCAAAAACAGACAACCTAT
>JBFHGG010000018.1:0-38535 GCA_041583235.1 Halarcobacter sp. | reverse complement strand
GATTTTGGTGCTAATAAAGCTAGAAAAATAGCCTCAGCTAAAATGGAAATTATTAGAAATGCGGTAGGATTATAATCCTACTTGCATATTATATAAATTCATTATTAAAATACTTCAATAACTCTATCACTATTTTGTGATATCTGCTCAACTCTTTCTTGCCATAGTTTTCTAAACTCTATTATTTCATTTTCATTTGCTTTTTTTGCAATACATTTTTGCATTAACTCTTGCATCTCTTTTTTCACAAGAAAAGAGCTTGGATTATAAAAAACTTCAACACTCTGTTTTGTATCAATTCTTGTAAATTTTACACTTGAAGAAATATCATTTTCAAAAGACATCAAATTATTTCTAGAAAATAGTCCCATAATTCCTTTAAATCCTGTGTTTTTTGTAGCCCCTGTTATATTAGTAACAACATTAGAAATAACTCCAGCAACACCCTCTTCAATATTTTCTTTAAATTCAACTTTTATTTCACCACGCTTAGGAAGCTCATCTTTATACAAAGCTTTTAAGCCTTCTCTTGTCATAAGATAAGCTCCAAGAACAGTTGGACAAGAGTGCCCTGAACTTTTAACGATATCTATATATGAGAACTCAATAATGCCATCTTCAGTAGCACCTAAAAAGTTTGCTAAATCATCTTTTAATTTTATTGTTTCTATTTTGTCAAAAAATTCTGGATATTTCATATTTCAACCTACTCTTTTTTAATTTTGAATTCTTAATTTTGAATTCTTAATTTTTTAGAATATTACTTTAATTTTAATTCAAATACATTGATTTAAAACAAGCGCTTAGTTTATATTTTTTTACAAATAAATATTACTTTGTCAGCTTCCTCATCAGAGTGTAAATTAAAGTTAATAATATCTTCAATTTCAAAAGAAGCTTTTTTAAGAAGTGTTTTAAGTGTTTTTATATCATGAAAATACTGAAGTACTGTATCTTCTTCTTTTTTAAATAAGTCATTTTTCTCTTGTGAAAAAAGAGTAATATCAGTTTTAAGTTTTTGATCTTCAAAATTTGCATCAATTGCAATAAATTTATCTTCTAAATCCATAGTTAAACTTCCTTGTGCAACTTCCTCAAAGCCAAATAGAGTGTTTACATCAAAGAAAAAATATCCATTGTCATTTAGAACATTTGAAGCATCTTTAAAAAACTGCTCTAATTCATTTTTAGGAATATAATTTATTACATCAAAAATTGCAGTAGCACAAGAGAATTTTTCATTTACCTTATCTAATGAGATTGCATCTGCATTTAAATTGTAGGCTTGACATATTTTGATTTGTTCAATACTTAAGTCAATTCCATAAGCATTTACTCCATTAGCTAATAAGTGCATCATAAAAGCACCTTGTCCACAACCAATATCTATAATATCATCTAGGCCTTTATTAAAAATAAGACCTAAAAAAGTAGAATGCAACTCTTTAACTTCATCTTGAAAATCTAAGTGTTCTTCTATTTTTGCATATAATTCTAAACCCATTTTATACTCACTAAAGCATAGCTTCTATTTTTTCTTTTAAATCAAAAATTAAATCTTTTTTAGCATAATATGAATTTTTATTAGCAATTAAATGAGCAGAACTTTCCATAATTGTAGGACCTACTTCTAGGCCATTTTGTTTCATTGTTGCACCTGTTTCAACAATATCAACAATACAATCAGCAAGATTTACTAAAGGTGCTAATTCAATTGAACCATAGAGTTTAATAATATCAACAGCCATTGCTTTTTCTTCAAAATATCTTTTTGCAATTTTTTCATGTTTTGTGGCAACTGTAATTTTACTTTTCGTAAAATCTAATTCTTCACCTCGGACTAGTCCAAAAGCAACTTTACACTTTCCTAATTGTAAATCAAGAAGTTTGATTAAGTCGTACTCTTTTTCTTCTAAAACATCAAGTCCAACAACTCCAAGATCAGCAGCTCCATGCATAACATAAGTTGGAACATCTTGGTTTCTTACATTTAAAAACCTAAATCCTGCTTTTTCTAAAATTAATTTTCTATCTTCAAAAATAAACTTTTCACCAAAAGCTTTTTCAAACTTCTCTAAAGTATCTTCTGCAATTCTTCCCTTAGGCAATGCAATTGTTAGCATCAATAATCCCTTTCATGTTCTCAAATATTAAGTCACTTTTATAAATACAATTATCAAAATATCTACTTAAAAATTCACCATCTCCACCAGTAAATATTATTTGCTTTTCTAAAGCCAACTCTTTTATTGGTAATATGATAGATTTTAAAATAGAATAAGATATTGCATCTTGTGTACAAAGTGGGATTTTATCTAAATTTACCTTTGTATTTATTTCATAATCAAGTTTTGATGAAATCTGTTTATATAATGTCTTTAAATTATTTACTCCAGGTAATATAATTCCACCTTGGTGAATAGAGTTTTTCATAATATCCACTGTAATGGCACTTCCTGCATCAACTATTATTCCTTCATGCAATGCAAAACATGCGACTTTTCTATCCAATCCCATGCCTTGATAAATAGTTTCAAAGCTTAAATACTTCTCTAAGTCTATACATTTTGTGTATTTTTTATATAATATTTTTGTTGCTTCTTGATTTACAGATATAAAATATATAGTTTCATTTAAGCTTGGTAACTCTTCATTTAAAAAGTATTTATAATCTTTTCCATTTATTAAAAAATGAAAAGTTGTATTTCCAATATCACATAAAATCAACTCTAACACTCCATTTATTTTCTTGCAAAAACTTTTTTGCTTTTGAACATAAGGGACTTCTAATAAGTAGTTCTTTTTTCTTAAAGTTATGCTCTTCAAATAAGGCAAGTTTTTCACAAAGAGATATTAAATCTTCCGCATTTTTTCTAATAAACCTACTTTTTGCATCTATTATAAATATTGCATAATAATCTTTAAATACTGATGTTCCAACATAAATATCTATTTTTTTTCTACTTCCTAAATCTTTCACACTAACTTTTTTTATCTCTTTAAATAAAATATCTTTATTTAAATAATATTTTGTTAATTCTTTCAATTTCACCTCTTTTTTAAAATCTTTCTATTATATATAAAAAGTAGTTAGAAAATAGATTTTATAATAAAATTCTTCTGTTACTTTATCCTAGTTTTAATATGCTATGATAAAATAATTAAAATAAACTCAAGATGGATTACTTAATTGTTAAACATAATACGCCTTTACTTACTTTTATTATTCATTCTACTAAGTAGTTTAAATGCTAATGATATTATCTTAAAACTTGAAGATAAAATAGTAAATAATAAAAATTCAAAAGAATTAATTCTTACAAAAGAAGAAAAAGATTTCATAAAAAATACAACAATAAATGTTTCAGTTTCAAAGAATTGGCAGCCATTTACTTTTTTATCAATAAATAATGAAGCAGATGGTATTTCTTCTGATATTTGGAAAATAATTTCAAAAAAGCTTAATTTAAAAGTTAAATATAATTTTGAAGATACTTTTTCTAAACAATTAACTTCAATAAAAAATAAAAAAAATGATGTAATTTATAGTACAGGAGTAATAAAAGAGAGAAAAGAATACTCTATTTTTACAAAACCATATATATTTTTTCCTATTTCTATAGTTACTCTAAAAGATGAAAATTTTATTGAAAGTATGAATTTTTTATTTGATAAAAGCATTGCAGTAGGAAGAAATTTCACTGCACATAAAATGTTAAAAGAGAAATATCCTAAGTTAAATTTTGTATTAGTTGATAATATAAAAGATGGATTAGAAAAAGTCTCTAACAAAGAGACTTATGCTTATATGGATATTAAACCAAACTTACTTTACAATATTGCAAAATTTAGATTTGAGAATCTAAAAATAAGTGGAAATAGTAACTTAATTTTTCAACTAAGAATGATGATTAGAGATGATTATACAGTTTTACAATCTATTCTTAACAAGGCAATAAATAGTTTAGATAAAAAAGAGATTAATTATATAATTCAAAAATGGGAAAATATCCAATTTGAAAAGAGTTTTGATTATAAAAACTTTTGGATTATTTTAATTATTATTTTTATTCTCTTTCTTTTATTAATTTATATAAATCAAATAAATATTAGAAAAAATAAAACATTGAAATTTATAGTAAATGAAAGAACTAAAGAATTAAAAGAGTTAAACTCCCAATTAGAACAGAGAGTCAATATAAAAACCAATGAGCTTAAAAGAGCCAATTATTTATTAGATGAGGGGCAAAAAATTGCCCACTTAGGAAGTTTTAATTATGATATAAAAAATGATGTACTTTATTGGAGTGATGAATATTATAAAATTTTTGGTTTATACCCAAGAGAAATAATTCCTTCAGTAAAAAAATTTTTATCTTATGTTCACAAAAACGATAAAAAAATTATAAAACTTCAGTTTAATAGACTTAAAGTAATTAAATCCAATAAAAATAAAAAATCCACTTTTGAATTTAGAATTGTTATGCAAGATAAAACTATTAAATATATTCAAGCAACTGTAAAAATTATAAAATTTGATAAAAATTCAAAACCTTCAATAATGATAGGTACAATTTTAGATATTACAAGAGTTAAGCAACTAGAATTAGAAAAAAGAGAAAAAGATATTATTTTAGCCCAACAAAGTAAAATGGCAGCAATGGGAGAAATGCTTGAGAATATTGCACATCAATGGAGACAACCACTTTCAGTTATCTCTACAACTGCAACAGGATTAGAACTACAAATGGAATATAAAATGAAAATTCCTGAAAATATTTTTAAAGAAAATGTAATCCTAATTAATGAACAAGCACAATATCTTTCAAAAACAATTGATGATTTTAGAAACTTCTTTCATCAAAGTAAAGAAAGAGAGAAATTTTATATAAATAATCCTATTGAAAAATCTCTGTATTTAACTAGCTCTAGAATTAAAAGTCATAAAATAAATATAATCACAGAAATTGAAGATATTGAAATTATTACCTTAGAAAATGAATTAATTCAAGTTTTTTTAAATATCATAAATAATGCAATTGATATATTAATAAATAAAAAAGAAGCAAGATATATTTTTATTAATACAAAAGTTATTGATAATGACTTAAAAATTTATATAAAAGATAATGCAGGAGGTATAGATAATGATATTATTTCAAGAATTTTTGAACCCTACTTTACCACTAAGCATAAATCTCAAGGAACAGGAATTGGTCTATATATGTCAAATGAGATTATAACAAAGCATATAAAAGGTACTTTAAATGTAAGTAATCAAAACTTTACTTATAAAGAATATAATTTTAAAGGCGCATTATTTAGTATTTCTATTCCTTTAATATACTAATTATATATATTTGCGTAAAATTCCAAAAATTAAAAAAAAAGTAGTTAAAATGCATAAACTAATACTTGGAATTCTAATAATTATGTCTGTAAACAATATCTTTGCAAAAGAAAAAATCATTGCCAAAATTCCTGAAGCTTCAGGAATTGCTTATTCTTATAAATCAAATACACTTTTTGTAGTGAATGATGAAGGCTCTATTTATGAACTAAGTTTAAAAGGTGATATACTAAGAAAAGAGAAACTTGGTAAATATGATTTAGAAGGTATTGCAGTTGATGATGAAAATAATCTTTTATTACTTGCCATTGAAGGTAATGATGAAATTTTAATTCTTTCAAAAAACAAACTAAAAAAGAAACATAAAATTTCTATAAAAAGAGAGTATAAAGGTGTAAAAGTTCTAAAAAAAGGTAATGATGGAATTGAAGGTTTAACCTTATATAAAAATAAAATTTATGCCTCAAATCAATCAAAAAATAGATATCCAAAAGAGGATTCTTCAATAATTGTAATAATTGATTATGATTTAAAAAAGAAAAAACAAAAAATTAAAGATATTATAGACCATGGTTTTATTGATATTGCAGGACTTACATTTTATAAAGATATACTTTATATGATAAGTGATAAAGAAAATCTGCTAATCCAATATGATATAAAACTAAAAAAAGTTATAAGAAAACAAAAACTTCCAAAGAAATATGCACAAGAAGGAATAACTTTTGATGATAAGGGAAACTTATATATTGCAGATGACAATGGACAAATATTAATAATAGAAGATTATAAAAAATAAATGAATGAACAAAAAAAATTAAGTAATGAAGAACAAACAAAAATTACACGAGCGATAATAAAAGCTGCTGTATTAATGCTTGAGTTTGGAGCAGAGAGTACCTTAATAGAGCAAACAGCACAAAGGTTAGGCTTTGCATTAGGTGTTGATTCTGTAGAAGTATCATTGATTCCTTCAGCTATTGTATTAACAACATTAAGTAATAAACAAACACAATCCGTAACAACAACTAGATCTGCCCACCATAAACCAATTAATATGTCTATAGTTTGTGATGTGCAAAAAATGTGTCAAGATTTAGAACAATATAAATATGATGTAAACTTTGTCTTAAAAACAATGAAAGAGATTCAACCAAACTATTATAATAGATGGTTAGTTGTTATTATGGTTGGACTATCTTGTGCCTCATTTTCATATTTGTATAAAGCTGATTGGCAAGCTTTTGGAATTACTTTTTTAGCCTCTGCTGTTGCTATGTTTGTAAGACAAGAGTTATCAAGAAAGAAATTTGTAATGATTATTACATTTGCAGCTACAGCATTTGTAGCAACATTAATTGCTAGTACTGCACATATATTTAATATTAGCTCAACTCCTAATATAGCTCTATCTTCTAGTGTTATACTTTTAGCCCCTGGATTTCCCTTTGTAAATTCTGTTTTAGATGCAGTAAAAGGGTATCTAGCTATGGGTTGGGGACGTTGGATGCAAGCTGTTTTATTAACAGTTGCAACTAGTATTGGTATTATCTTAGCTTTCTCATTGCTAAGTTTAAAAGGATGGTAAATGAATGAAATTATTTTACAATATATCTTAAATGCCATCTTTGCAGCAATTCCAGCTGTTGGCTTTGGAATGGTTTTTAATGTTCCTAAACATACCTTAATATATTGTGGTATAGGTGGGGCAGTAACATTTACTACTAGATATATTTTAATGGATATAGAAATACCAATAGAACTTGCAACCTTTTTTGCTTCAACAACAATTGGAATTATTGCTTTATATTGGTCTAGAAAATATAAAATTCCAAGACCTGTTTATACTATTGCATCGATTATTCCTCTTCTACCAGGAACTTTTGCCTTTACAGCTATGATAAATTTAATAGATATGAATGCGCATGGAGTAACACCTGAACTAATAGTAACATTTGTAGATAATGCCCTAAAAGCAATTATAATTTTAGGTGGTATCGGTTTTGGATTGGCCCTGCCATCACTTTATTATATAAGATATAATAGACCTATAATATAACAAAGCTTTATTAATCTAAAGCTTTGTTTATTCGTTTATAATAAATAAACCCACCAACAACAATAAGTCCTAATAAAATATAAATAATTGTTGAAAGGTACTCTTTAACTAAAGCCTCATTATCCCCAATATAATATCCAAGTAAAGTTAATATAATTACCCATACACTTGCACCTAAAGTTGTGTAAATTGAAAAACTTACAATATTCATTCTAGCAAGTCCAGCAGGGAAAGAAATTAATTGTCTAACAGCAGGAATTAATCTACCAGAAAAAGTTGAAATATGTCCATGTTTTGCAAAAAACTCTTCTGCTTTTATAATCGTTGATTCTTTAATAAAAAAATATTTTCCATATTTAATTATAATTGAACGTCCAATATAAATTGCTAAGTAGTAATTAAAAAGTGCGCCAGCTAAAGAGCCTGTAATACCTGCTATTAATACCATAGCCATGTTCATTTCACCCTTATAAACCAAATAACCAGCTGGAATCATAACAACTTCACTTGGAAAAGGGAAAAATGTACTCTCTAAGAACATCATTACAAATATACCTATATAACCTAAATCACCTACGGTGTTTACTATAAAATCTACTATTTCATGAAGCATCTATTTTATTTCCTGTACTCTTTTTAATAAGGCAGAAGTTTATCTAAATAACGATTAATATTTTAAATTTTAGGAAGTTAAACATAAAGACTAATGACTATTTTCTTTACTTATACCAGATACTATTAGTAAATATTAATTGTCTTCATCTTTATAAAGTTTATTGCCATTAAGCAAAGTTAAACAGAGTTATCTGTTTTAAGTTTAATTAGTGATTGTGTTTATTGAAGTAATGCGCAGTAAATAAAAGTTTTAATGTAAAAATAAAACTAAGGCTAAAGCCCTAGTTATTATTTACTTTTAAGTTCTTTAATTCTTGCAGCTTTACCAGTAAGACCTCTTAGGTAATGAAGCTTAGCTCTTCTTACTTTTCCTCTTCTTAATACTTCAAAAGATTTAATTGACTCAGAGTATAATGGGAAAATTCTTTCAACACCAACAGAGTTCGCACCGATTTTTCTTACAATAAAAGTTGCAGAAACACCTTCTCCATGTCTAGCTATAACTATACCTTCGAAAGACTGAACTCTCTTTTTCTCACCTTCTTTAATTTCAATACCAAGTCTTACAGTATCTCCTGCTCTAAATTGAGGGATCTCTTTTGACTCTATTTGTGCTGCTTCAAAGCTTGCAATATATCTATTTTTCATTTCGTTTCCTTATTAGGTCTATAATATTTTGTCTTACAAATTGACATCTGGAATTTTAAGTCGGAAATTTTACTATGATTTCCCTTTAAGAATTCTTTAACTACACTTAAATTTTGGAAATTCTCAGGTTTCGCAAAGGATGGGGCCTCTAAAAGATTGTTTTCATAGCTTTCCATTACCAAAGAATCGGCATTTCCTAAAACTCCATCAACATTTCTAGAAATTGCATCACTCATTGTTAAAGATGGTAATTCTCCTCCTGTTAATATGAATTCCCCTACAGAAAAAACCTCATTTGCATATTTTTCTATAACTCTTTCATCAATTCCTTCATATCTACCACTAACAAAAACAATGTTTTTTTTCTTTGCTAATCTTTTTGCATCATTTTGTTTAAAAGGTTTTGCAGCGGCTAAAGGAAAAATTATATAAGCATCTGGATTTTTTCTTTTTACCTCATCTAAACAATCAAAAAGTGGTTGGCAAGTCATAAGCATACCTGCTCCTCCACTAATCATTTGTGCATCAACTTTTAAATGTTTGTTTTTTGTATAATCTCTTGGATTGTAAAATTCATAAGAGATAAAATTAGCATCAACTGCTCTTTTTAAAATAGAGTCATAAAAGTATGGTTCAATTAAGTTTGGGAAAAGTGTTACAAATGTAAATTTCAAATTTGACCTTGATTTTATTTTTATGCAATTTTAACCTATTTTTGGTAAAAAACAAAGTTTCATAATGTTATTAAGCATTTTTTCGATAAATTACGAAAATTAAATCTTATGAAAGGAAAAAAATGAAATCGCCTAAAGGTTTTGGAAAAAACTATTTTACCTTTGCTAGTATTCTAGCTCACTCAATTCAAAGTAAAATGCAAAATCTTATAATTAAGGCTGAATATACTTTATGTAATAAAAATTCAAGAGAATGTGATGATTATGATGAAAATGATCCACCCCTTGAAGAACTTACTTTATGTATACAAAATAATTTTAATAAACCTTGTCACTGTGACTGCTTTTTTAAACTAAAAACACAACTTATAGTAACACTTTTTAAATTTATTCCACGATGCCCTTATTATTGTAAATTTTTTGCATTTAGACGAACAGGAGTGCATCCCCCACAATATACACTTTAAATAAAATAATCAATATTAAACAAGAAAAAGAATAACTCGTTTATTCTCTTTAGGTTTTGCTTCTTTTGTAATTTTTTATAAATTACTTTAAAAAGAAGTCAAATATGAAAGGTTCCCTTAAAATTGGGAACAATTTAAAGGATATAAAGTAATGTCAAAAAAATCTTATATAGTAGGTTTTCCAAGAATTGGAGAACAAAGAGAATTAAAAAAAGTGTTAGAAAGTTTTTGGGCAAATAATTGTTCATTCCAAAAAGTAAAAGATCTTGCAAAAGAATTAAAAATTCGCCATTGGAACTATCAAAAAGAAGCAGGAATTGAATATATAAGTTCAAATGACTTTAGTCTTTATGACAATATTTTAGATACTTGTATTATGCTAAATGCTATTCCAAAAAGATTTAAAAACTTAAAAGACAAAGAATTATATTTTTCTATGGCCAGAGGAAATAAATCTTGTGTTGCAATGGAAATGACAAAATGGTTTAACACAAATTATCATTATATAGTTCCTGAGTTAAGCTTAGAAGATGAGTATAAATTAAATGCTTCTAAAATTATCAATGAATATAAAGAAGCCAAAGAACAAGGTATTAAAACAAAAATAAATATAATTGGTCCTTTGACATTTTTAGCTTTGTCAAAAAGAGTTGACAAAAAAGATTGTTTTGAATTATTATATAAAATTCTTCCAATTTATGAAGAATTATTAAAAGAAATATCAAAACTAGATGATGTAGTAAGCGTACAAATTGACGAACCAATTTTTGTAAAAGATAATGAAGCTAAGTTGTTAAGTTTAATAAAACCAACTTACGATAGATTAACTATGATTACAAATAATCTAAAGATTATTGTGACAAGTTATTTTGAACATTCAAATGAAGCGGTAAAAGTTTTAGTTAATACCCCTATTTGGGCTATTGGTCTTGATTTTATATATGGGAAAGAAAATCTTGAAAGTTTAAATATAGTTGCAAATAGTGATAAAAAACTTATAGCAGGAATTGTTGATGGAAGAAATATTTGGAAAAACAATATCCAAAATAGTTTGGAACTTCTTTCAGATATTTCAAAAGTAGTAAAGAAAGAAAATCTATATGTTTCATCATCTTGCTCCTTACTTCATGTCCCTTTTACTTTAAAATATGAAGAGAAGATGGATGAAAACATCAAAGACTGGCTTAGTTATGCAGTTGAAAAATTGGATGAAATAAACATAATATCAAAAGTATTTTTTGAAGGTGTACATAGTTTAAATGATAAAGAGACAAAAATCTATGAGAATAATATTCAGGCTAATCATAATAGAAAAATTTCTAAAATAATACATGATGAAAATGTTCAAAATAGAGTTCTTTCATTTTCTAAATATGAAAGAGAAGGAAAATATGAAGATAGAATCAAATTACAAAAAGAAATTTTAAAATACAAAGATTTAGCAGTAACAACTATTGGTTCTTTCCCTCAAACTCCAAAAATAAGAATTGCTAGAAGTAATTATAAAAAGAATGAGATTACTAAAGAAGAATACGAAACACAAATGAAAAATTATATCGATGAATGTATTTCATTTCAAGAAGAGTGTGGAATCGAAGTTTTAGTTCATGGGGAACCTGAACGAAATGATATGGTTGAATATTTTGGTGAACAACTAAAAGGTTATGGATTCTCAGAAAATGCATGGGTTCAATCATACGGAAGTAGATGTGTAAAACCACCCTTTATTTATGGAGATATAAGCAGAGCAAAAGCAATGACCGTGGATTGGATTAAATATGCCCAAAGTAAAACACAAAAAATCATGAAAGGTATGTTAACAGGTCCTGTTACTATATTAAACTGGTCATTTGTAAGAGATGATAAAGAAAGAGATGAAGTTTCAAAGCAAATTGCAATTGCTTTAAGTGATGAGATAAATGACTTGCAAAATGCAGGTATAAAAATAATTCAAGTTGATGAAGCAGCTTTTAAAGAAGGGTACCCTTTAAGAAGTGAAAAAATAAAAGCTTATGAATCATGGGCTGTTAGGGATTTCAAAATAGCTGTAAGTTCTTCTAAAAAACAAACTCAAATTCATACTCATATGTGTTATAGTGAGTTTAATAATATTATTAAAACAATTGAAGATATGGATGCTGATGTTATTTCAATAGAGACTGCAAGAAGTGGAAATGAACTTTTAAAAATCTTTAAAGATGTAGGATATAAACAAGAAATAGGACCAGGAATTTATGATATTCACAGTCCAAGAGTTCCTAGTGTTGAAGAGATGATTAAACAAATAAAATTATTATTAGAAGTACTTCCAAAAGAACAATTATGGATAAATCCAGATTGTGGATTAAAAACTAGAAAATGGGAAGAAACAAAACTAAGCCTTCAAAATATGGTTGAAGCAGTAAAATATATAAGAGAGGAAAATAGATAAAGCCTAAAGGCTTTATCTAAAAATAGTTTTTATTCATAAAAATAAAAACTATTTTTAGATACTATTGTCGAGAATTTAAGATGAAAAGTAAAAAAATGATAACACTAAATGATATAAGAGAAGCAAAAGCAAATTTAGAAAATATTGCTTTAAACACACCAATTACAAAAGCCCCAATATTAAGTGAAACTTTTAATAGTGAAATCTATTTAAAAAAAGAGAATTTACAATTAACAGGAAGTTTCAAATTAAGAGGAGCTTTTAATAGAGTTGCAAAACTATCAAAAGAGAAAAAAGAAAAAGGTGTAGTTGCAGCAAGTGCTGGAAATCATGCTCAAGGTTTAGCATATGCTGCTAAACATTTTTCTTGTGAAGCTACAATTTTTATGCCTGAAGCTACTCCCCTAACAAAAGTTTCAGGAGTTAAATCACATGGTGCTAATGTAGTTCTTCATGGTGAGAATTTTGATGAAGCTTATGAAGCTGCAATGAAATTCTGTGAAGAAAATCAAAAAGAGTTTATTCATCCCTTTGCTGATGATGATGTAATTGCAGGACAAGGAACTATCTCTCTTGAAATCCTAGAAGAAATAAAAGACTTAAAACAACTTATTGTTCCAATAGGTGGTGGTGGACTTATTTCAGGTATTGCAATAGCAGCAAAAAGTATAAATCCTGATATTAAAATAATAGGTGTTGTTGCAAGTGGGGCTAAGGCTATGAAAGAATCTTATAGATCTCAAATGCCCATTGACTCATCTGGTGTTAGAACTATTGCTGATGGAATTGCAGTTCGTGACGTTAATCCAAAACTTTTAAATATAATAATTGATTATGTTGATGATATTGTTGAAGTAAGTGATAATGAAATTGCAAATGCAATTTTATTTTTACTTGAAAAACACAAATTAGTAGTTGAAGGAGCAGGAGCTGTTTCTACTGCTGCTATTATGCATGAAAAAATAGAATTAGAAGATTCAAAAGTATGCGCAATTATTAGTGGTGGCAATATTGATGTTACTATGCTTGCTCAAATTATTGAAAAAGGTTTAGTTAAATCTAATAGAAAAATGAATCTAATCGTAACACTTATGGATAAACCAGGCGCACTTATGAATTTAACTAATATCTTTACACAATGTTCTGCAAATATTGTGCAAATTGCATATGATAGAAACTCCGTAAAACTGGACTTTGGCGAAGCATTAGTTACTGTTTCTTTAGAAACAAAAGGCGAAATACATCAAAAAGAAATAAGGGAAAAATTGAAACAAAATAATTACAGATTTAAACAAATCTAGTATTGTTTTTCAACATTTATAAAAAATTTAGTAAACAAAATATATAATGTCCAGTATAAATTAGTAAAGAACAAACAAAAAAGGAAGAAAATGGAAGGAAGATTATTTACATTCTTAGGTGCAATCGGTGGTCATGCACAAGAATGGATCATCTTATCACACTTTGTTTTAGTGGTAGGAATTACAATGTTATTAGCAAGAGCTGCTACAAAGAAAATGCAATTAGTGCCAACAGGTTCACAAAATGTTATGGAAACATTTATTGGTGGAATTATTTCAATGGGTGCGGATACAATGGGAGAAACGAACGCTAGAAGATATTTACCATTAATTGGAACTTTAGCAATTATTATTTTCATTAGTAATATGATTGGAGTTATTCCAGGTTTTGAAGCACCTACAAGTAACATCAATTTTACATTAAGTTTAGCACTTATTGTTTTTGTATACTACAACTATGTTGGTATTAAAATTAATGGTTTTGTTAATTACTTTAAGCACTTTATGGGGCCTATGCCTGTACTTGCACCATTAATGTTCCCAATTGAGATTATCTCTCATATTTCAAGAATCATCTCATTATCATTTAGACTTTTTGGTTCAATTAGAGGAGATGATATGTTCTTAATGGTACTTTTAATGTTAGTACCTTGGTTATTACCACTTCCTGGTTTCTTCTTATTAACTGCTTTTGGTTTCTTACAAGCATTTATTTTTGCAATATTAACTTATGTTTATATTGCTGGGTCAGTTATGATGGCTGAAGAAGATCACTAGAAATTATCTTACATACAAAAAATAAAAAAGGGAAGAAGTAATATTCTTCCCTTTTTTTTTATATAAATTATTCTAAAGGCTGAAACTACTATGAGAGAAGATTTGATTAGTTACTTAATAACTGATCCTCTATATTATACAAATAATACAAAATTATTTGAAAAAAAATTAAAAGAATCTCTAAGTAAAAAAAGAGTAGATATTGCATGTTTTAGAGATAAGAAATCTAAAAATTTTGAAGATCTAGCAAAGATATTTGTAAGAGTATGCAAAGAGTTTAATATCAAAAAAATCTTAATTAATAGTGATTATGAAGTAGCAAATAATCTTAATGCTAATGGAGTTCACTTAACATCTACGCAATTTGATAAAATAAAAAAAGCACAAGAACTAAAGCTTTTTGTAATTATTTCATGCCACAATAATGAAGATATAGAAAAAGCAAAAAAACTAAAAGTAGATGCAATAAGCTATTCTCCTATATTTAAAACTCCAAATAAAGGAGAAGAAAAAGGTATAGAAAAGTTAATACAAACTCTTAAATCACATGAAGACTTAGATATAATAGCACTTGGTGGAATTATAAAACAAGAACAGGTTGAAGAAATCTCAAAAACTAAAGCTTGTGGTTTTGCATCAATTAGATACTTTATCTAAAAATTAATTAGGATAAATAATGAATAGTTTGAAAGAATTAAAAGAAATCTCAAAAGATTATACAGTCTTATATGTAGAAGATGATAAGAATATTGCCAATACATTAATCAATTATCTTTCAAAATTTTTTAAACAAGTTAAGTATGCACAAAATGGTGAAGAAGGTTTGCAATTCTACAATCAAATGAGCTTTGATATAGTAATAACAGATATTAATATGCCTAAAATGGATGGACTTAAAATGTCCCAAGAGATAAAAAAAATCAATAATAATCAAAATATTATAATAGTATCTGCATATTCAGAAATTGAAAACTTTTTAACTTCTATAAAAATTGGTGTTGATGGATATATAATAAAACCTATTAACTACCAAGACATAAACAATTTACTTTTTAAAACAGTATCAAAAATAAAAGCTTTTAAAGATAATGAAGAACTTAAGAAACATGAAGAAAATCTTTTAGCAGAACTTTCAAGAGATAATAATCGACTAAAGCAGTTTACTGAGGTAATTGATGAAATAGCAGCTGTCTCAAAAATTGATTTAGAAGGAAAAATTACTTATGTTAACCCTTCTTATATTAATTTGTCAGAATATATGCAAGAAGAACTAATTGGAAAAGATCACAGTTTTCTATGCCATCCAGATATGTCAAAAAGTATTTATCAAGAGATATGGGAAGATATACAAACTGGTAAAGTGTGGGAAGGTACATTAAAAAATAAATCAAAAAATGGCAATACTTATTTTGTACATGCTACATTTATTCCATTATTAGATATAAATAAAAAGATAAATGAATATATAAAAATCTCTTTTTTAACTACAAAAGAAGAGATTGAAAAACGTGAATTTAAAAGAAAAGTAATGACAAATTACTTAGAATTTAAAAAAACAAATATAAATGCAATAGAAAGAATAAGTGACCAAGATAAAGAACTAGAATCATTAAAAAGTGAGCATAATCAATTATTAAAAAAATTTGAAAAAATAGAGTCTAAATATAAAAAAGCAAATTCTCAAATAGATTTTTATGAAAAAAACTTTAAAGAAAAAGATGGGCAATACCATAAAATATTTAATATCCAAAAATCTAATTTAGAAAAAATTGGCGATTCCCATAAAAAATCTCTAATGAAAATAGAAAAATTAAATAAGATAATTTATGATTTAGAAGAAGAACATAATTTAAAAGCGAAACAAATAGTAAAATTAAATGGAGAATTAAATGAGCAAACTAATATAATTCTTGATTTAAGAGACACAATAAAAAATATTAAAGGTCTCTAATTAACTTTACTTATTCTTTAAATTATTTAAAGTAATACTAAATCTAGCACCAAATTTAGTATTGCTAGCTTTTAACTTTCCCTGAAGATGTTGTTCAATAATTATTTTTGACATATATAAGCCTAATCCTGTTCCATTGAAATCTTCTTTAGTTGTAAAATAAGCTTCAAATACTCTTTTTATAATATCATCAGGAATTCCACCTGCATTATCTGTTATTATGATTTTTACCTTATTTTCTAAAGTTTCAACTTCTACAATTATTTTTTTATTTTCACTTATATTTTTGTGAAAAAAAGCCTCCTTAGCATTTTTCACAATATTTAAAAGAACTTGCAATAATTCTCTTTTATATGATTTTAATCTAACTTTATCATCACAAATAATATCAAAGGTAATATTATTATTTTCAAGTGAAGGTAAGATTATGCTTGAAAGTTCTTCAAGTAATGCTCTTACTTTAAAATCATTTATATCTTTATCTGTTTTAAAAAAATTCCTAAAATCATCAATTGTATTAGATAAAAATTGTGTTTGAACAGTTATATCTTCGGCTATTTTTTTAACTTCCATTTCATCAAATATTTCAAGCTCAATATCAGCAATAATATTATTTGCATTCATTGATATTGTAGTAATTGGTTGTCTCCATTGATGAGCTATCATTGAAATCATTTCACCCATAGCAGCATTTTTAGCTTGACTAACCATTAACTCTTCTTTTTCTCTTAATTCTTTTTCTAAATAAACCTCTTTTGTAATTTCCCTCATAATTCCTAAGTAGTTTGAAATCTCTTTATTCTTATTTAAAATTGGTAAAATTGTAGCTGTTTCCCAATATTCAGTTCCATCTTTTTTTCTATTTCTGAAAATTCCACCCCAAGTTTTTTTTCTACTAATTGTACTCCATAAATCTAGGAATTTTTCTTCATTTGTCTCTTCTTTAAACTTTAAGATTCTAGGATTAAGGCCAAGAAGTTCTTTTTTTGAATATCCAGATATCTTGCAAAAGCATGGATTAACATATGTTATCTTAGCATCAATATCTACAATAATAATTGCAATTTCGGCATTATCAATAACTAATTTTAATTGATTTAACTCTTTTTTTGTATCAGCTAAAGTAAGTTCTAGATTTTTAAGTTCTGTAATATTGGAATGTATTCCAATCATTCTAATGGCTTTTCCCTTATCATCAAAATGTGTTTTACCTCTATCAAGAATCCAAACCCATGAACCATTTTTATGTTTTAATCTATGAGTATTTTGGTAATATTCACTAAGTTTTTTTTGATTATTTACAATATCTTTTATTGTTTGGTCTTTATCATCAGGATGGATTCTTTTAGTCCATTCTTCTAAAATATTTTCGATTTCATCATCTTCATAACCTATCATTTTTTTCCAGTTTTTGGAAAAATAAACATCATTATTTTCTAAGTTCCAATCCCAAAGGCCATCACTAGTTCCTTCAATTGCATATTTATATCTATTACTTAAATCATTATTAGTATGTTCTTTATTTTCCATTTAGAAATCCTTATTATAAATGATAAATTTGATAATTAATAATATCATTAATTTAAATCTAGAAAGATTAAACAGGCTTTATTTTTAACTCATCATAATTTAAATAAATTATATAAGAATAAACTTTTTCGCTTTTAACAATATCTTTAATAGCTTTTTTATAATGACTAACTTGATAAATATGCTCTTGTAATTCATCTTTTGTTGTTTTATAATCAAAAATAAAATATTTATCATCTTTAATGGCAAGTAAATCAATAATTTTTAATTCATTTTTATATATCAAAGCTTGTTCTTTATTATAAGAAGCTTCTTTTACTATTTCTTGGAACTCTTGATTTTTAATAAGTATTAAAACTCTTTTTTCTATATTTAAAAAATCCTCTTCTTGAAGATAACTTGAATATCTATTTTTTACAAGAATTAAAGAGTATTTTAAAGATTCATAATCAAAACTATTCATCATTTCAAGACAATAATGTGTTGCAATTCCAAAATATTTTGCATGAAGAGTATAATCTTTTTCAAGTTCAGTTTTAGAAATTGGCTTATCTTGTTTTCCTAAATCTAAAGACTTATATAAAACTTTTTCAACCTTCTCATAATTTTTAGTTTTATTCTCACTTACTATTATTTCACCTATTATTTTCTTTTTTAAATCTAATAAATCAAATACTGATTTTGAAGGTTTTTTAAAAATAATCATATTGTTTTTAGCTCTTGTCATGGCAACATATAAAATATTTAACTCATCTTCAAAACTTAGAGCTTTTTCTTTTTTTAAAGCCTCTTTATACTCTTTATTATAATTATCCAAACCAGAGATCTTATAATAAATATTTTTTAAATTTACATCATCATATTCAAAAAGAAGGGAACTTCTATCTGTGTTTTTTTGTTTAATTCTATCAAGAAGTAAAACTGTATTAAACTCTAAACCTTTTGATTTAAAAATTGTTAAAATTTGCAAGCCTACTTGTTCAGAGTTTTGTATTGAAACATCTAATTTATCAATTTCATAAACAAAATCTACAATATTTTTGTAAGAGCTTGATACTTCAACTAATTTAATAACATTATCATCTGTTAAATCTAAAATATTAGCAATCTTATAAATTAATTCTTGTACACTTAAATTTTTTATATCTATATTTAATTCTAAAAAAGAAGAAGGTTCTTTGCCAATAATTGCATTTGTATTCTCTTTATAAATATCTTCTTTAAAATATAAAAATTTAATTGCATTAATTACTGCTTTTACATTCTCTTGATTAATTAATTTTGAAGTCATTTCAGTAGTGATTTTAAGACTTGGAAACATCTTTTTTAAATATGAATAGATATTTAATACATCATCATTTGTATATGTTAGAATTGTAATATCATTACTATTAATACCATTTTGCATTAAATCTGAAATCTTCTTTACTATATTTTCATATTTATTATCTTCTAATAAAGCTTCATCTTCAAATACTTCCACATAACCATTTTTATGAATTGCATTCTGATCATAATATTCATAAGATGGAACTTTTTTAAAAGCTTCATTTACAAAAGAAACAATATTTTCACAAGATCTATAATTTGTATTTAAAATTTCAACTTCAATTTGTCTATTTGTGTTTAATACATAATCAAAAAGTTCTCGTTTTCCACCTCTAAATCTATAAATTGATTGTTTTGTATCTCCAACATAAAAAAAGGTCTTAAAATCATTTTGATTTCCTGATAATATCTCTTCAATTAAAGGTTGTAAGATTTTATATTGCATTAAAGATGTATCTTGAAATTCATCAATTAAGATATGAGAAAAATTAGAGTCTAATCTAAAATATAAAAAATCTTTATCAATTTTAGAAGATAAAAGTTCATAAGTTAAATTAGAAATATCATTAAAATGCAAATAGTTTTTTGATTTATTATATTTAAATTTATAATTTTTAAAAAGCATATATAATTCAAATAGTCTACTTAAACTAAAACCTGCTCTTAGTTTATAATAAATTGCTATTTGTTCTTTTAAGTTAAAAAAATAGTTTTCTAAAGTCTCATTTGCACATTTTTTAAAATATGAATATTCACAAGCTAAATCTTTTTCTAACCATTTTTTTGAAATTAGTTCATCAAATTTTTCATAGTTTACAGCTTTAATTGCTGAAGCTGATGCATTAGGGCAATTTAAAATAAACTCTTTTACTCTTAAGCCTTCAACTAAACACTGCTCTTTTTGTAATGAAATTAAACTAACATCTATATTTAATATTTCAATTGTTTCATTTTTTTCTAATAAATTTTTAAAAATATCAAATAAAGAAGAGTATTTTTTCTTTTCAAATAATGAAAAATCAATTAATTTATCAAAATCTTCTAAGCTAAGAGATTCTAAGAATTTTGCACTTAAAGCCTCTGTATCATCCTCTTTTATCTCAAAGTCATCACTTATTCCAATATAACCACAAAACTCTCTTAATATTTTATTTACAAACTTATCAATAGTAAAAATAGATAAAGAAGCATTTGTATACTCACTTACTAAATACTCTTTTTTTAATAAGATTTGCTCTTTTGATAAATTTGATTGTTCAATAATTGCATTTAAATAAGCTTCATCATCACCAAGATTTAGTAAAGTATGATAAATTCTCTCACTCATTTCATTTGCAGCTTTGTTTGTAAAAGTTAGAGTTAGTATCTCTTTTACTTTTGCACCTAAAAGTAATAATGTAATGTATCGGACTGTTAATGCAAAAGTTTTACCACTTCCTGCACTTGCTTTATATGCTAAATAATTTTTCATAATGAAATGATACAAGATTAACATTAATATGAAGTATAATTAGAAATTAAAATCTTAAGATTTCTTTGGATATAATCTCTACCTTTAAAAAACCCTAACAGGATTATTCAATGCAAAAAAAAACAAATAAAGTCCAAGTTTTACTTGATGCAATTCCTCATATAAAAAAATTTTCTAGCAAAACTATTGTTATAAAATATGGTGGTTCGGCACAAACAAGTCCTGAACTTCAAGAGAAATTTGCCCAAGATATTGTTTTACTATCTTTAATGGGAATTAAACCTGTAATTATACACGGTGGTGGGGCTAGAATTTCTGAACTTCTTGAAAAATTAGAAATTAAATCAGAATTTATAGATGGACATAGAGTAACTTCAAAAGAGACAATGAGAATAGTGGAAATGGTATTAAGTGGAGAAATTAATAAAAATATCACTTCACTTTTAAATCATCATGGAGCAAAAGCTATTGGTATTTCAGGAAAAGATTCAGCTATTATTCAAGCAAAACCAAAAGATGAAGGAAAATTTGGTTATACAGGGGTAGTTACAAATATTGATGCAAAAATGATTAATAATTTATTAGACCAAGGCTTTATTCCTGTAATTGCTCCAATAGCAGATAGTGCAGAACCTAACCATCCTGGTTTTAATATTAATGCAGATGTTGCAGCATCAAAGATCGCAAGAGCATTAAATGCACAAAAAGTACTTTTTTTAACTGATATAGTTGGTGTTTTAGATAAAGAAGGTAAATTATTAACTTCTTTAGATAAAGAAGAAGTTGAAGCATATAAAGATGATGGAACAATTGCAGGCGGAATGATACCAAAAGTTGATTCTTGTATTGATGCAATTCATGATGGTGTTAATAAGGCACATATTATTGATGGTAGAGTTGAACACTCAATTTTACTTGAATTATTTACAAGTGATGGTGTAGGAACTCAATTTTTACGAAGAGATAACCCAAATAATGGTATAGATTTAGAACAATTAATAAAGGAAAAGAAATGAATTTTGTAGAAACAAGAGGAAATGATGGAGTTAAGCCAGTTGAAGCTACATTTTCACATGCAATATTAAATCCAAGTGCTTCATTTGGTGGATTATATGTACCAAAATATTTAGCAAAACTTGAAGAAAACTTCATTCAAGATCATATTAATAAGAGTTATAAAGAGCTTGCATTTGATATTTTAAAGACTTTTGAAATAGATATTTCTGAAGAAGAAATTAATGAGGCACTTTCACTTTATGATAACTTTGATAATGCCTCAAATCCATGTCCTGTTGTTCGTGTAAAAGATGACTTATTTGTTCATGAACAGTATCATGGCCCAACTAGAGCCTTTAAAGATATGGCACTTCAACCTTTTGGATCAATACTATCTTCAGTTGCTAAAAAAAGAGATGAACACTATTTAATACTAGCTGCAACTTCTGGTGATACAGGGCCAGCAGCGCTTAATACTTTTAAAAATAAAGAGAATATTCAAGTTGCTTGTTTATATCCTGACGGGGGAACATCTGATGTTCAAAAACTACAAATGGTTTGTGAAGATGGTGACAATTTAAAAGTTATTGGAATTCATGGAAATTTTGATGATGCACAATCTGCTCTTAAAAATCTTTTAGCTTCAAAATCTTTTAAAGATGAATTAGAAAGAGATGGAATTAAATTATCTGCTGCAAACTCTGTAAACTTCGGACGAATTATATTTCAAATAATTTACCACTTTTGGTCATATATTGAACTTTTAAAACAAGAAGAAATTACTTTTGGAGAAAAAATTTATTTAGTAGTTCCAAGTGGAAATTTTGGAAATGTACTTGGTGCATTTTATGCCCAAGAAATGGGACTTCCAATTGAAAAACTACTTGTTGCATCAAATGAAAATAATATTCTTACAGAATGGATAAATACAGGTATTTATGATATTAGAGAAAAAGCATTAAAACTTACAAAATCTCCTGCAATGGATATTTTAAAATCTTCAAATATTGAAAGAGTAATTTACTCTTTATATGGAAGTAAAAGAACTAAAGAATTATTTGATGATCTAAATGAAAAAAATATCTTTATTATGACAAAAGAAGAAACAAAAAAACTTCAAAAATATTTTTCTGCTGTTAATTCAGATGATCAATATGGAGCAAAAATAATCAAAGATTTTTTAGATGATGGTTACTTAATGGATCCTCATACAGCAACTTGTTTAAAGGCATATGAAAATTTAAAAGAAAAAAATTTAAAAACTGTTATTTATTCAACTGCTGAGTGGACAAAATTCTCTCCTACTGTATTAAATGCCTTAAATAAAAACAAGCTTGAATATTCAGATAAAGAGGCTTTAGAAACTATTTCAAAAGAATATAATGCCAAACTTCCTAAATCAATAAAAGAATTATTTTCTGCAAAAATCAATCATAATCTAATTATAAATAAAGAAGAAATTGAAGATCAAATCATTAAATTTATTAAAGACTAGAAAGTCTTTAATAAGTTTTCCTTATAATCTCAGTGTGTAAATTAAGCACACTTACCTTACAGTATCGTACTTTTTGACTAAAGTCATAAACATTTAAGAAAATTAATAATATAATCTATAGATTTAATTTTAAAATAAGGAAGCTAAATGTCTAATAACACAAATAGACGAGATTTTCTAGGCTATACATTTGCCGCTGTTGCAGCAGTTGGTGGTGCAGCTTCGCTTGTAGGTATGAAACAAGCGTGGGATCCATTGCCAAGTGTACTATCAGGTGGATTTACAAATGTAGAAACTAGCGGATTAAAACCTGGTGAACCAGCTACTGTAATGTGGAGAGGTAAACCAATTTTTGTTCTTAAAAAGACTCCAGAAATGGAAGATGGTGAAAGAGATTTAAAAATAGGTAGTGATAGATTCACTGTAGCTATTGGATTATGTACTCACTTAGGTTGTATTCCTGCATGGAAAAAAACTCAATGGAAATGTGCCTGTCACGGTGGGGAGTTTAATGCAAGTGGAAAACAAACATTTGGTCCTCCTCCAAGACCTCTTGACTTACCACCTTTTAGTGTAAAAGGAACAGAAATCGTTCTTGGTGAAGAAGGTCCTGAATATAAAAAAATCGCTGCTGCGATTACGGCATAAGGAGTAGTTTATGGCAAAAATTGAAAAAGCAAACTCACTGGGTGAGTGGTTCGATCAAAGGTTAAATACTACTACTTTTACAAAAGTAATGATGACAGAATATTGGATTCCAAAAAACATTAACTTTTTATGGGCTATGGGTGTAGTTTTAGCTGTTACTTTCACAATCTTAATTATTTCAGGTATTTTCTTAATGATGTACTACAAACCTGATATAAACTTAGCATTTGATTCTGTTAACTATACAATTATGCAAGAAGTTGCTTATGGTTGGCTATTTAGACATATGCATGGGGTTGCAGCATCTGTTGTATTCTTAATTATTTATATTCATATGTTTACTGGTATCTACTACGGTTCTTACAAAAGAGGTAGAGAGATGATTTGGATTTCAGGTATGTTATTATTTATGACATTCTCTGCTGCTGGATTCTCTGGATATATGTTACCATGGGGACAAATGTCTTACTGGGCTGCTATGGTTATTACAAACTTATTTGGTGGAGTACCTGTAATTGGTGATGCACTTGTAATTTGGATTAGAGGGGACTTTAATGTTGCTGATGCTACATTAACAAGATTCTTTATGTTACATGTATTCTTATTACCAATCGTTATTATGGGTGTTATTGCTCTACACTTCTATACATTAAGAATTCCTCATGTTAATAATCTTGATTCAGAAGATATTGATTATGATGCTGAAGCTGAAAAGTATTTAGCAGGAAATAAAAAAGAATCTAAAGTTATTCCTTTCTGGCCAATTTTCTTATCAAAAGATTTTGCAGTTCTTGGAATTTTCTTAATTTTCTACTTCTACTTAGTGTTCTTCCATTATAACTTTGCTATGGATCCTGTTAACTTTGATCCTGCTGATAATATGGTAACACCTGCTCATATTTATCCTGAGTGGTATTTCTTATGGTCATATGAAGTATTAAGAGGTTTCTTCTTTGATATTGCTGGATTTAAGGCATTTGATATTGGTTTAGCTGCATTTGGTTTTGCAAACGTTGCTTTCCTATTATTACCATTCTTAGATAGAGATCCAGATATTTTACCAGCACACAAAAGACCTATGTTTAACGCATGGTTCTGGGTATTAATGGCAGATATGATTGTACTTACTGTATATGGTAAATTACCTCCAACAGGTGCTAATGCTTGGGTTGGTTTCTTTGCTGCTGTAGTATTTATTTTATTATTTGTAGTATTACCAATACTTACTAAAATTGATGCTAAAAAGAGAGGTGCATAATGAAAGAATTAAAAGTATTAGCAGTTGTAGTAGCGTTAACACTTATTACATACTGGGGAGTTGAACCTTTTGCTCACTCTCAAATGCATCCTCACGTTGATGCACCTGATTACCAATTCAAAGATGTTGATGGCTTAGGTGGTGTAAAAGGTGATGCTCAAAATGGTGCTACATTAGTACAATCAAACTGTATTGCTTGTCACTCAATTTCAGCACAAGGTTTTCCACCATTAATGGATGATGCTAGTTCTGCTGCTGCTTATGGTGTAGTTCCACCTGATTTAAGTACAGCTGGAAAATTATACAATGCAGATTATTTAGCTGCATTTATTAAAAACCCTGCAAAGGCTGCAAAAACTGAACATAAGTTCCAAGATGGTGCTGTTCACCCAATGCCAGGTTATGCATGGATGCCTCCACAAGATATTGCAGATATGGTTGCATATTTACAATCAATTGCTCCAAAAGAGATGACAAATAAAGAAGTATTTACTGATGCTTGTTTAAGATGTCACTCTATTAAATATGGAGATATGAAAGATGGGACAATGACGGCTAAAACTCCAGATGAGAATATTAAAGCTTATATGGGGAAATTACCACCTGATTTATCTCAATATATTAAATCAAGAGGGAATTCATACTTACATGAATTTGTAAATAACCCTCAAAAACATTTAGAAGGTACAGCAATGCCAAGAGTTGGATTAACTCAAGCTGCTGAACTACAAGTAATTACGTATATGGAAGAAGTTGGTGATTCTAAAAAAGCTGAAAGAGAAGCTTTAGGTCCTAAATTCTTAATTTACTTAGTTATTTTTGCTATCTTTGCATGGTTATGGAAAGCTAGTAAATGGAGAGAAGTTCATTAATAGAACTTCTCTTCAAATAAAAAAGGGGATTGACATAATGTCAATCCCCTTTTTTTACTCTTTTATTAATAAAATATTATTGTTATATTAAAATTTTTGAAGCAATACTAATTGCAGCTGTTTCACTTTTTAAAATCAAAGAAGAGTTAAAACCAACAATTTTTTCTTTATTAAATGTCTCTCTTTCCATTTTTGAAAAGCCACCTTCACAGCCAATAAGAATTGTTTTGATTTCATCTTTTTTATTTTCAATATTTACACTTGAAAAATCTAAAAAATATGTGTCTGGATTTTGTTTTAAAAAATCATCTAAATTTTTACAAATATCTAATTCTATAATAGAACTTCTTCCACATTGAGAAGAAGAATTAATCAAAATCTTTTCAAGTTTTTCTAGATTAATTTTAAAATTACTTTGGGAATACTCACAATAAATAAAAGTAATTTTACTAACTCCTAATTCATTTAAAGAAGCTATTGCTTTTTCTACTGTTTTGGGATCTAACACGCACCAAGCAAGATGAAGTTTATTGCTGTTTTCAATTATTTTTTCTTCTTTTGAAACTAACTCACAAATAGCTTTTCTTCTATCAATTGAATTTACTTTATAAAGATATAAAAACTTATCCTTCAAATTTCTAAAATATATTTCTTCATTTATTTTATGTCGTCTTGCTTTAAAAAGATATTTATAAATATCTCCATCTATTTCTAAAAATTGATTTGCACAATCTTCATGAAAAGTAAACTGCATTTAAAAAACTTTTGAAATAATATAAACAAAAACTAAAACCATAATTTCTATAGTATATATTTTTCTTGCATATTTAATAAACTCTTCTTGCAATTGTGTTTGGGAAGTTTTAATTACCCTCATTTTTTTGTATCTTTTGATTTCAATAACTAAAAGAAAAATTGATGCCATAATCATAAAAATAATCGTAGGAGATAATTCTCTAGCATATGCAGAAACAATAGTTCCCGTATAAATTACAACAGCATTTGTTAAATGATAAATAGGCGTCATAAATTTTAATCTTTTAGCCAATTTCATAAAATCTTTTGCTGTAAAAACAGAATAAAAATTAAAAATCATAATTGCCAAAAATAGATATATTGTGTATACATGTGTTACAATTGCATCACTCATTAATTCCATGTTAAACTCACTTTTAAAAAATTTTGGTATTATAGCTAACTTGTCATAAGGTATTAGTAAAAGGATAAATATGGCTATAGAAGTTAATGAAGCTATAAAAACTATCACAGAACTTGACGTAAATTTAAGTTATGAAATTATTCCAATAGAAGATTCACATAATAGAATTTGTGCGCAAGAAATTCTTGCAAAAATTTGTTTGCCTAGATTTAATAACTCGGCAATGGATGGATTTGGAATATTATATGAAGATAAAAATCAAGAATTAATAATAGTTGATACAATTTTCGCAGGAGATAATAATAATAGAAGTTTAGAAAAAAACCAATGTGTAAAAATCATGACAGGAGCAAGAGTTCCTAATAATTGTACAGCTGTTATTCCAAAAGAAGATTGTGAATATTTAGATAATAATAAAATAAAAGTTCCAAAAAATATAGAAGAGTTTCAACATATTAGATTTATTGGTGAAGATATAAATAAAAATGATCTCTTAATTAATATAGGTGATGAAATAAATTTTGCAAAAGTAACACTTCTTGCATCTCAAGGAATTTCACATATAAAAGTATATAAGCAACCCAAAGTTGTTGTATTTGCAAGTGGAGAAGAGTTAAAACTTCACTATCAAGAAGCTGAAGATTACCAGATTTACAACTCAAATACCCCAACATTTATGTCTAGATGTAAAGAATTAGGTTGTAAAATAGATTTTATTGGTCAAGCTAGAGACTCTATTGAATCAATAAAAAGTCTAGTAGAAAACTCTCTTGATGCAAATTTAATTATAACATCAGGGGGAGTTTCAGTTGGAGATGCAGATTTTACAAAAGATGCTTTTAATGAACTTGACTTTACAACAATCTTTGAAGGTATAAAAATAAAACCAGGAAAACCTACAATTCTAGGGAAAATTGGTAATACTTATATATTAAATCTTCCAGGTAATCCTCTTGCCTCAGCGCTTATATTTGAATTATTTGGAAAATTAATAATTCAAAAAATATTAGGTTCTAATGAAATATTCCATAATAGTATAAAAGCTAAGATGGGAGATGAACTTAAAAATAAAAAAGGAAGAATCACTATAATTCCGGGATATTTTGATGGAGAATATTTTAAAGCTTCACAAAAAAGAAGTCCAGGAATGGTGTCAACTTTAAGTTCTGCTAATTCAATGATTATCTTAGATGAAAAAGTTGAATTAATAAATAAAGAAGCAAAAATAAAAATATTACCAATTAATTGGAAATTTTTTAGAAAAGATAATAAGGATTTTATAACATATGAATAACACTTCTAGAAAGAAAGCTGTTTGTATTTTAAGTGGAGGTATGGACTCTACTTTAGCTTCATATATTGCTAAAAATGAAGGCTATGATATTGTTGCTGTTCATTTTAATTATGGACAAAGAACAGAAAAAAGAGAACTAAAAGCATTTAGAGATATTTGCGAAGATTTAAAAATAAAAGAAAAATATGAAATTGATATACCATTTTTTACACAAATTGGAGCTAGTGCTTTAACAGATAAATCAATTGATATTCCTATAAATGGAGTTGAGGCTGGAGTTCCAATTACTTATGTTCCTTTTAGAAATGGAATATTTCTTTCAATTGCAACAGCAATTGCAGAAAAAGAAGAAGCAGAGGCTTTATATATTGGAGTAGTTGAAGAAGATTCTTCAGGATATCCTGATTGTACAGACACTTTTATAAGTAAAATGACAAGTGCAATTAATGAAGGGACTAGAGAGTCTACAAAATTAGAAATCAAAACTCCTCTTGTACATTTAATGAAAAATCAAATTGTTGAAAAATCCTTAGAATTAAATGTTCCTTTAAAACACACTTGGTCTTGTTATAAAGAAGAAGAGGAAGCTTGTGGGGTTTGTGATTCTTGCAGATTACGATTAAATGGCTTCAATTTAGCAAATACTAAAGACCCTATTGCTTATAAAGGATAAAAAATGACTTGGAAAATATCAAAATCTTTTGATTTTTGTTACGGACATAGAGTATGGTCACAAGAATTAAATCCTGAGTACTCCCTTGATCCTTGCCTTAAATGTAGACATTTACATGGACATCAAGGAAAAGTAATTTTATATATAGAATCAAATAAATTAGAGAATGGTATGGTTACTGATTTCAATCATCTAAATTGGTTTAAAGCATTTTTAGATGATGTGCTTGATCATAAATTTATTATTGATATAAATGACCCATTATTTGAAACATTATTACCTCATTATAAAAAAGAAGAGTTATTAACTTTTGAAGAGGGATATAAAATTCCTGATCTAACAAAAGTAAAAGATGAAGAAAAACATATCTTAGAAATGTATGAAAGCTATGTAGTTGTAAACTTTATTCCAACAAGTGAAAATCTATCAACTTGGTTCTTAGAAATTGCCCAAAAGAAAATGTCAAAATTAGATGTAAAAGTCTCTTCAATAGAGTTTGCAGAATCACCAAAAAGCGTAAGTCAGGTATATGCTTGAGATAAATGAAATTTTTGGTCCAACTATTCAAGGAGAAGGTAAATTTATAGGAACTTCTTCTATTTTCATTAGATTTAGTAGATGTAATATGAGATGTGAAGGTTTTAATGTTACATATAAAACACCAAAAGGCCAAATAAAAAAATCTTGTGATACCTATTATGCCGTTGATACTGTTTTTAAAAAGCAATGGAAAAAAATGTCTTCTGAAGAAATTATAGATGAAGTATCAAAACTAATGCCAGATTATAAAGCAGATATTGTAATAAGTGGAGGTGAGCCACTTCTAAATTGGGAGAAAGAAGAGTTTCAAAAAATATTAAAACATTATGTAAAAAATGATCATAGAGTAACAATTGAAACAAATGCTTCTATAGATATAAATTTTGAAAAAGAGTATCAAAAAAAGCTTATTTTTTCTATGAGTGTAAAGTTATCAAACTCTTTAGAATCATTAAAAAAAAGAGTTAATATTAATTCTTTAGAAAAAATATTGCAAAATACTAAAGAATCTTATTTTAAATTTGTAATAAATAAGAGTTCAATAATAGAGACAGAAAAAGAGATAAAAGAGATATTAAAAAAATTAAATTCTATCAATAATGTACCAAAAGCAGAAGTATTTCTAATGCCAAGAGGTGAATCAAATGAAGAGATAGAAAACAACTCACAAGCTACTATTAATATGGCCATAAAAAATGGCTTTAAATACAGTGATAGATTGCATATTAGAATTTGGGATAACAAAAGAGGCGTTTAGCTATAATACCCGCCAAACAAATTAAAAATAAAATATTAAAAAAGGATTTATATGGTATTTACTGGTTCTAATGTATTAATTACAGGTGCAAGTAGAGGAATAGGTGCAGAAATTGCAAGAACACTAGCTAATTTTGGTCTAAAAGTATGGATTAACTATAGAAGTGGTGCAGATGCTGCAGAAGCGTTAAAAGATGAGATTGAAATAGCGGGTGGGAAAGCTGCGATAGTTAAAGCAGATGTAACAAAAGAAGATGAATTTGTAGCTGCCATTAAAACAATTGTAGATGCTGATGGAGAAATTTCATACCTAGTAAATAATGCTGGTATTACAAGAGATAAATTAGCCCTAAGAATGTCTGTTGAAGATTTTAATGATGTAATAAGTGCTAACTTAACATCTGCATTTATAGGATGTAAAGCCTCATTAAAATTTATGGGTAAAAAAAGATTTGGTTCAGTTGTAAATATCTCTTCAATAGTTGGAGAAATGGGAAATCCTGGCCAAACAAATTATTCAGCTTCAAAAGGTGGTCTAAATGCAATGACTAAATCTTTTGCAAAAGAAGCAGCAGCTAGAGGTATTAGATATAATGCGGTAACTCCGGGTTTTATTCAAACTAATATGACAGATGAATTAAAAGATGAAGTTAAAGCTGAATATGAAAAAAATATTCCCTTAAGTAGATTTGGTCAGCCTAAAGAAATTGCAGATTCAGTTGCTTTTTTATTAAGTGATCATTCATCATATATTACAGGTGAAATATTAAAAGTAAATGGCGGTTTATACGTTTAAAAGATTAATTAAATATTTTTGTGTTATAATTTGGCGATAATTTTATAAAAGGAAATGAGTATGGCATTATTAGATGATGTAAAAGAAGTAGTAGTTGAGCAATTAGATTGTGATGCGGCTGAAGTTAAAGAAGAGTCTAAATTTATCGAGGATTTAGGTGCTGATTCTTTAGACGTTGTTGAATTAGTTATGGCGTTAGAA
This sequence comes from Halarcobacter sp., assembly GCA_041583235.1. GTDB lineage: Bacteria > Campylobacterota > Campylobacteria > Campylobacterales > Arcobacteraceae > Halarcobacter. The sequence goes on along the minus strand of JBFHGG010000018.1, from coordinate 7,244 downwards.
GAGAAGTTCGATATCGAAATCCCTGATGAAGATGCAGAAGGTATTTTAACTGTAGCAGATGCTATGAAATACATCGAAGATAACGCGTAATTTACGCTTTATAATTGATACAGCCAGTATTCTTATACTGGCTTTTTTTTCTTTTAAAATTTTAATCTATTTTAATTATTGAATTTTTGATAAAAATTGAATTATTAAAATAATATATGATGTGGAGCATTTTTAATGAGAAGAGTTGTTATAACAGGTCTAGGAACAATTAATTCAGTTGGTAATAGTGTTGAAGAATCTTTTAAAGCAGTAGTAGCAGGTGAATGTGGAATTGATACAATTACACTTTTTGATATAACTGATTTTTCTGTGAAGATTGCAGGAGAAGTAAAAGATTTCGATCCAACTACAGTTATGGATAAAAAAGAAGTAAAAAAAGCGGATAGATTTATTCAATTAGGTATTAAAGCAGCGAATGAGGCAATGAGAGACTCAGGACTTACAAGTGTTGAAAACAAGAAAGTTGACAACTCTATTTCTGAAAGATTTGGAATTATTTCAGCTTCAGGGATTGGTGGACTAAGTACAATTGAAAAAAATTCTGTTGTATGCAATACAAGAGGACCTAAAAGAATATCTCCATTCTTCATACCTTCATCACTAGTAAATATGTTAGGTGGATTTATATCTATTGAACATAATTTAAAAGGACCTTCTTTATCGCATGTTACGGCGTGTGCAGCATCTACTCATGCTTTAGCTGATGCTTGTAAAACAATTATGTTAGATGGCGCTGATAGAATATTAGTTGTTGGTGCTGAAAGTGCAATATGTGGCGCTGGTGTTGGTGGCTTTGCTTCTATGAAAGCATTGTCTACTAGAAATGATGATCCAAAAACAGCCTCAAGACCTTTTGATAAAGATAGAGATGGCTTTGTTATGGGAGAAGGTGCTGGAGCACTTGTAGTTGAAGATTTAGAATCTGCACTTGCAAGAGGTGCTAAAATATACTGTGAGATAATTGGTTTTGGTGAAAGTGCAGATGCTAACCATATTACAGCTCCCGTTATGGATGGCCCTTTAAGAGCAATGAAAGCTGCTTTAGCAATGGCTGAACGTACAATTGGAAATATCCCAAAAATAGATTATATTAATACTCATGGAACATCTACACCTGTTGGGGACGTAAATGAATCAAAAGCAATTGTTGAACTATTTAATGGCCTTGAAAACTGTCCTCCTGTAACTTCTACAAAGGGACAAATTGGACATTGTTTAGGAGCAGCTGGTGCTATTGAAGCAATATTTGCAATTAAATCTTTAAATGAAGGTATTATTCCTCCAACAATAAATATTAAAAATCAAGATCCAGAATGTCAACTAGACTACGTTCCTGATACTTCAAGAGAAACAGAACTTGAAATTGTAATGAGTAATAACTTCGGTTTTGGTGGAACTAATGGTTCTATCATTTTTAGAAAATTTAAAGATTAATAAAAAAAACAAACATTAATTTATAAAAAAGAGTTAAAGTACTCTTTTTTTCTTATAAAAGGAACAAAAATTTGGCAACTTATTTAGATTTTGAAGACAAAATAAAAAAATTAGAAGAAGATATCACGGTTGCAAAAACAAAAAATGATGAACACGCTGTTGAAATATTAGAAAAAAAACTAGAAAAAGAAGTTGAAAAGACTTTTAAGAATTTAAGTGATTATCAAAAATTACAACTAGCACGTCACCCTGATCGTCCTTATGCAATGGATTATATCAGAGGTCTAATGACCAATGAATATGAAATTCATGGAGATAGACATTTTGACGATGATAGCGCAATTGTTTGCTATCTTGGATATATAGGTTCAGAAAAAGTGATGGTTATTGGAGAACAAAAAGGAAGAGGGACTAAGGGTAAATTAAAAAGAAACTTTGGTATGCCCTCACCTGAAGGTTATAGAAAAGCTTTAAGAGCTGCTCAAATGGCAGAAAAATTTAATATTCCTATTCTTATGTTAGTAGATACTCCAGGTGCATATCCTGGTCTTGGAGCTGAAGAAAGAAATCAATCTGAAGCCATAGCAAAAAACTTATATGAATTTTCTAATCTTACAACTCCAACAGTTTCAGTTGTAATTGGAGAAGGTGGTTCAGGTGGTGCTTTAGCAATTTCTGTAGCCGATAAACTTGCAATGATGAGATATTCAGTTTATGCAGTAATCTCACCAGAAGGTTGTTCTGCTATTTTATGGAATGACCCAGCAAAAGCTGAAACAGCTGCAAATGCTTTAAAAATTACAGCAGATGCTTTAAAAGAGTTAAAATTAGTTGATGATATTGTAAATGAGCCCTTAATAGGAGCACATAGACAAAAAGATGAAGCTATTAAAGCCTTAGGAGATTATTTTTTAAGCTCTCTAGAGGAATTAAAACAATTAACAGCCGCTCAAAGATATCAAATGAAGTACGACAAACTTATGAGTTTAGGAAGCTTCCAAGAGAGTGCTAAATAAGAGTTTGTAGTTTTAACTACAAACTCTTGTCTATCTAACTAGTCTACCAACAGGCTCTCCACCTATTAAATGAAAATGTAAATGAGCTACTTCTTGCCCTCCATCTTCTCCTATATTTGTAATTAATCTATAACCACTTTTTTTAACTTCTAATTTTGAAGCAACTTCATGAATAAATTCTGTCATTCCTGCCATAATTTTAGGAGGAATTACGTCAAATGAATCATAATGTTCTTTAGGAATAATTAAAGCATGGATTTTTCTAGCAGGGTTAATATCATAAAAAGCTAAAAAATTTTCATCCTCTAAAATAGTTTTATTTGGAATTTCACCCTTTACAATTTTACAAAATATACACATGTAAGTACCTTTATATTATTTAAAAAATATTATAACCAAACTCTAATAAAATTTTAAGTATAATCCCGAACACTATAGAATAACACACACTAGGAGAAACAAAAGTGATAGAATGGCTTGATAAAATAAACAGTGCTGATTCACTTGAAGTCTTAGAAAATCTTAGAATTGAAACTTTAGGAAAAAAAGGTATTATTACATCTGAATTTTCAAAAATGAAAGATATACCAGGACCCCAAAAAAAAGAATTCGCAGCTAACTTAAACAAAAAAAAAGCTGAGATTACTGAAGCTTTAGAGAATAAAAAAGTAGTTTTAGAAAAAGATGCTTTAGAAGCTAAATTAAAAACAGAAAAAATCGATGTAACAAGATTTAACAATGAAGCAAGTTCAGGTGCAGTTCATCCTGTAAATCTTACAATGGATAGAATAATCACATATTTCCAAAACCTTAATTTCGCAGTTGAGGAAGGACCACTTGTAGAAGATGATTTCCATAACTTTGAAGCTTTAAATCTGCCAAAATATCACCCTGCTAGGGATATGCAAGATACTTTTTACAATAAAGACTATACACTTTTAAGAACTCATACTTCCCCTGTTCAAATTAGAACAATGCTTCAGCAAAAAACTCCAATTAGGATGATTGCTCCTGGAACTGTTTTTAGAAGAGATTATGATATTACTCACACTCCTATGTTTCATCAAATAGAAGCATTAGTTGTTGATGATGCAGATAAAATTTCATTTGCTAATTTAAAACATGTTTTAGTTGAATTTTTACATCATATGTTTGGAGATGTTGAAGTTAGATTTAGACCTTCATTTTTCCCTTTTACAGAACCATCAGCTGAAGTTGATATCTCTTGTGTATTTTGCAAAGGTAAAGGATGTAGAGTTTGTTCACATACAGGATGGCTTGAAGTTCTAGGTTGTGGTGTTGTTGACGAAAATGTATTCAAAGCAGTTGGTTATGAGAATAAATCAGGATATGCCTTTGGATTAGGGGTTGAACGTTTTGCAATGTTAATACATAATATTGGAGATTTAAGATCTCTTTTTGAGAGTGATTTAAGATTATTAGGACAGTTTAAATGATAGTTACAAGATCGTGGTTACAAGAATTTATTGATATATCAAATATTTCTACTGAAGATATTTGCAAAACTTTAAACTCAATTGGATTAGAAGTTGATAGTTTAGAAGAACAAAGAATAGTTTCTGGTGTAGTTCTTGGAAAAGTTTTAGAAAAAGAGAAACATCCTGATGCAGATAAATTAAATGTATGTCAAGTTGATATAGGCTCTGAGATTGTTCAAATTGTTTGTGGTGCCAAAAATGTAGATGCAGGACAATATGTGCCTGTTGCAACTGTTGGTTGTAAGTTAAGTGCAGATTTCAAAATAAAAAAAGCAAAATTAAGAGGTTTAGAATCAAATGGAATGATTTGTTCTTCAACTGAAATTGGTCTTACAAAATTAAATGATGGAATTTTAGAATTAGATGAATCAATTGGAAAACTAATTATTGGTAAAGAATTATCTGAATATCCATTACTTAATGATGATATTATTGAAATTGAACTTACTGCAAATAGAGGCGACTGTTTAAGTATAAATGGAGTTGCAAGAGAATTATCTGCTTATTATACAATACCTTTTACAGAACAAGAAAATACAATTGTTAACAATAACATTGGCATTGGACAAGTTTTAGAAGTTAAAAGTGCAAATAATATTGAAAGTACATATATTTATAATGTAATTGATATAAAAGATTTTAAACTACCTGTAATATATAAACTAAGACTTGGAATAATTGATAAATTTAAAGAGCATGATTTACAAGATAGTTTGACTTATGTTACACATGCAACAGGTGTAATTTTAAATGCATATGCAAAAAAAGATGCAAAAATAGTTGATAATTTTGCAACAATTAATATAAAAAAAGATTCACAAGATTTTGATGTTGTAATAGGAGAAGAAGAGTTAAGTGTTCTTTGTATTCAACAAAATGATATAAATAAAGATGATAATTCTGAATATATTATTGAAGCTTCATATATAAATCCTGAAGTTTTATCAAGAAGAGTTTTTGAAACAAAAAGAAAAACTGGGGATGTATACTACAAGTCTTCAAGAGGAAGTGAACCTCAAATTGAAAAAGGAATTGAAGCTTTCACTTCTTTAATTTCAAAATTTGGTGCAAGTGTTTGTAATGGGAATGAAGCATATACAGACCATGAAGAAAAAATTACCTTAGATGTTAGTGTAAATAAAATCAATTCTATAATTGGTCAAGAAATCGAAAAAGTTAAGATTGAAAAAATTTTATCTTCTCTTGGTTTTGATGTAAAAGATTCTTCTAATGGTGTTTTATCAATTCAAATTCCATTATATAGACATGATATAAAAAATATTGCAGATATTACAGAAGAGGTAGTAAGAATTATTGGAATAGATAATATAATAGCTAAACCTCTTGCTATTGATGAAGTTAATAGATCAAATAAAGCTTCAGATGATTTAGTGAAAAAAAATAAGCTAAGAGCAAAAGCTATTGAAAATGGTTTCTTTGAAACTTTAACTTATGTATTTGCATCTAGAGATAATTTAAAAAAATACAATCTTCCAACAGTAAATGAAAGCTTAGATATATTAAATCCAATTGTAAAAGAATTAGATACTTTTAGAACAACAATTTCATTAAATCTAATAGAAGCTTGTTCAAATAATATTAAACTTGGATTTAAATCAACTGCTTTCTTTGAAATAGGAAAAATATTTGATACAAATAGAAATGAAAGTTCAATTATTTCATTTGTTTTTTCAGGTCAAAAAGAGATTGAAGCAGTTTCAAATGCTGGAAAACCAGAAAATATAGATTTCTTTGCATTTGCAAAAAAAGTACTAAATATAGTTGGAAAATTTGATTTAGAGCCAATGAAAAAAATCTCAAATGATTTAATTCATCCATATCAAAATGCAAGTGTAATTGTAGATAATGAAGTAATTGGATTTATCTCAAAACTTCATCCTAGTGTTGCAACAGAACATGATTTATCTGATACTTTTATAGCAGAAATTAATTTTGATAAAATCAAAAATGATTTAATTAAAACAACTTCATATTCAAAATTCCAAGCTTCAAAAAAAGATTTAAGTATTATAACTCCAAAGTCTATGGAGTATAGGGATATAAAAAATAGTATTAATTCAATAAATGATGAGAATATTAAACAATTTAATTTAATTGATATTTATTCTGATGAAAAATTAGGAGAGAATGAAAGCTTAACTATTAGATTTGTCTTACAAAATGATACTAAAACATTAGAAGAAGAAGATATTACAGCAAGTATGAATAGAATTCTAGAAACATTAAAAGAAAAACTAGGTATTGGACTTAGAGACTAAAAAAATAAAAGGAAAAATGTGGAAAATAACTTCATTATAAAGAAACTTGATAAGGCTTTTGATATAGAAATAGATTCAATCGCCAGTGATAAATCAATATCTCATAGATGTGCAATGTTTTCCATCTTTTCGGATAAGACTTCATATATCAAAAATTTTTTAACTGCTGAAGATACCTTAAACTCTTTAAGTATTGTTGAACAATTAGGCGCAAAAGTAAAAAGAGATGGTTCTTCTATTGAAATTACTCCTACAAATAATTTAAGTGAACCAAATGATGTCTTGGATTGTGGAAATGCTGGTACAGGAATGAGACTGTATTGTGGTCTCTTAGCTTCAGTTGATGGTGCATTTACCTTAACAGGAGATAAGTACTTAAGAGAAAGACCAATGAAAAGAGTAGCAGATCCTTTAAGATCTATTGGTGCAAATATTGATGGAAGAGATAATGGAAATAAAGCTCCACTTTTTATTAGAGGTGTTAAAAATTTAAAAGCCTTTACTTATCATTCTCCAGTAGACTCAGCTCAAGTAAAATCAGCTTTAATCTTAGCAGGTTTAAGAGCAAATGGCATTTCAAAATATAAAGAGAATGAGCTTACACGTGATCATACAGAAAGAATGTTAAAAGGAATGGGTGCAAAAATTGAAACTGATGATGAAGGGTTTATAAATATTCATCCTTTAGAAGGTCATTTAAAACCTCTTAATATTACAGTTCCAAGTGATCCAAGTTCTGCTTTCTTTTTTGCAGTTGCTGCTGCAATAACACCAAAATCAAGAGTATTAATTAAAAATGTTTCATTAAATCCAACAAGAATTGGTGCATATGATGTATTAAAAAGAATGGGTGCTGAAGTCAATTTTATTCAAAAAGAAAATGTTTATGAGCCAATTGGAGATATTGAAGTAAAACATAATGAATTAAATGGTGTTATTGTAGAAGATCATATTTCTTGGCTAAT
>JBFHGG010000017.1:0-40274 GCA_041583235.1 Halarcobacter sp. | reverse complement strand
TGCTAAACACACTCAAGCCGAGTGGGAAGCTGTTAAAGATACTGCTTTATTCAAAAAAGAATTTATCAAAATCTGTCCAAATGTAAAAGAATCTGATATCAAAGATAAATGGGTTCCTCATATTTATGACTTCTCTTATGAGTATGCAAATGATTCAGGAAATGTTCCTTCTTGTTAATCTAAACTGCAATTTTTAAAAGGGTAGAAACTTAAGTTTCTACCCTTTTTTTATCTCTTTTTTCTTCAAATAATAATATTTTATATCATTAATAATTATTTATAGATTAACATCTTATAAGTTCAGCTTATTTTTATTATTATGAATATCTATTCATTCTTAAACAAAACTTAATATAAAAACCTATATAATTCATACTATGTTAATTTAAATGAAAATCAAATGGCATTTAAATAAAAGTAAATACAAAAAAGGAAACAAAGATGAAAAAATCAATAATTGCATTATCTGCAATTGCGGCATTGAGTACTTCTGCATTCGCGGCAAATGTATCTCATACAGATATGATGAAACAAATTGAAGCCTTAAAAGCTCAACTTTCAGCATTAGAGAGTCAAATAGGTGATACAGCATCAACTTCAAAAGCTAATAAAATGTCATTAGAAAAAATGATGAATACAGATACAACTACAGCCAGTGATGCAAGATTCAAAAAACTAGAAAAAAAAGTTGATAGAATTGGAAAAACTGCACAAACTGCAAAATTACAAAGTGCTGCTGATAATATCAAATGGGATATTGACTTTAGAACACAAGTTGATAATATTCAGTATAAACATGCTGACGGCTCAAAATCTAAAAACAATGCTTTATTAACAAATAGATTATGGCTAGGTGCAGCATATGCTCCAAATGAAAACACTGTTTTTCAAGGAAAATTAGCATATAACAAAGCTTTTGGGGATACAGCTAATCACTCTCAATCAAATAATGCAACAACTGTTGGTTATGCAGATTTTGACTGGGTAACAAATGAAAATGCAATTGATAATGAAGTAAAAATAAAAGAAGCATATTGGTTATATAAACAAGATAAATTAATGGGTGCTGATATTCCTTGGACAGTTTCTGTAGGTCGTCGTCCTTCAACTGATGGTTTACCAATTAACTTAAGAAATAATCAAACAGCTAACTCTCCACTTTCTCATGTTGTTGATGTAGAGTTTGATGGTTTCTCTATTAAACTTGATACTGAAAAAGTTACAGGACTTACTGGTTCTTGGCTTAAAGTTTGTGGAGGAAGAGGTTTAACAAATGCTTCTCCAAGATTTGACATGTTTAATGCAGCTTATTCAACAGATGAATCAAAAAATCCTGATGTTGATATGTTAGGTTTTATTGCAGCTCCATATGATGATGGTCAATATTCTGTTCATCTTAATTATGCAAGAGCATGGAATCTTATTGGATTTGACGAAACATCATATAATACTTTTTTCCAAAAGTATGGTGCGTATATGATGTCTCCTAGTGCTACAACTGCATATGATATGCAGATGGCAATTCCTTCTTTCCAAGACGTTGGAGATATTGATTTCTTAACAGTTTTATTAAAATCTGAAGGTATTGGTGATGGAATTTCTGATTATTTAGATGATACTACTGTTTTTGCTTCTTGGGCAATGTCAAAAACAAGACCAAATGCTTTAGGTATGCTAGGTTCACCTGATTCTGAAACTGGTCACTCTTTTTGGATAGGTGTAAATGCTCCTTGTCCAATCTCACCAGATGATTCTAGAATTGGAGTTGAATGGAATAAAGGTTCTAAATACTGGAGATCTATGACTTATGCAGAAGATTCATTTGCTGGTTCTAAAATAGCTGCACGTGGTACTGCATGGGAAGTTTATAGAAACCAAAAAATCAACAATGCCTTATCATGGGGAATAAGTTATACAAAAATAGACTATGACTATACTGGTTCAAACTCTTTCTTCGGTTATGATGGTAAACCATATGATATAAATAGTGCTCAAGCAATAGCATTAGGTGCTGTTTCTGAAGCTCAAGATGTTAGAGCTTACGTAAGATATAAATTCTAGAAAATCTTATAAAAATAAAAAGGGCTTCGGCTCTTTTTATTTCTTCTTTAAATAAAAAAATTTATCTAAAAGAAACCTTATCCAATCTATAAACAACTTTTTCAGCTAATTCTATCATTGAAATATTCAAAGCTTTAAACTCTTCATTTTTTACATTTACTAATAATTTATCATAAACATTTGAATAGGGATATATTGTAAAATAAATATACTCTTTAGAACGTCTCTCTTTATCTAACTCTTTAAACCAAACAGCAAGAAGTGAAAAGTATAACATTGCAGGATTAAAGACTTTATTCTTTTCTAATTCTTTTGTTAGTTCTCTATTTATAAAATTATAAGCATTTAAAACAGCTTTTATTCTATAATGATTTCTATTTTTCAGATAATACTCATTTGGGAAAGTACAATTAGTCATTTGTTTATACATATCATTAGATATGTCATTTATATACTTATCTATGTCTTCATTTATATCAAATAGCTTTTCTTCTTTATCTTTATATGAAGATATTAAATCTTTGCAAAACAATAGTAAGGCTTCTGTTTTTATTTTTGATAAGTTTAAAATCATTACATATTTTAACTAAAATATATTAAATAATCGTACTTAAGATTAAATTTAAGTGCATTTCCGATAAAATATATGAATTTTAAAAGAAACTTATATAAAAAGGAAATTATTGGAACCGATTGGTGTATTAAATGATGGTCAAATTTACGACCTTCAAACTGCTGAAGCTTTAAACATCCAAGGTGATGTTATCAAAGCTGATAATTCTGCAGAGTCTCTAGAAATACTTAGACACTCCTGTGCTCATATGATGGCACAAGCTATCAAAGAGTTATATCCTGAAGCAAAATTTTTCGTAGGACCTACTGTTAAAGAAGGCTTTTATTACGATTTTAAAGTAGAAACGAAAATCTCAGATGAAGATTTACCTACTATTGAAAAGAAAATGAAAGAGATTGCTAATAGAAAACTTCCTATTGAGAGATATGAAACGACAAGAGCTGAATTCTTTGAAAAATTTGCAAATGATGAATTAAAACAAGCTGTTTTAAAAAATATTACCGATGATACCTTAACCATATATAAGCAAGGTGATTTTGAAGATTTATGTAGAGGTCCTCATTTACCAAATACAAGAATGATTAGAGCATTTAAACTAATAAGAGTAGCTGGAGCTTACCTTGGTGGTGATGAAGCTAATGAAATGATTACTAGAATTTATGGAATCGCTTTTTTTGATAAAAAAGAGTTAAATGATTACGTAAGAATGCTTGAAGAAGCTAAAAAAAGAGATCATAGAAAATTAGGAACTGAGTTAGAACTATTTGCATTTAATGAAGATATTGGAGCAGGACTTCCTTTATGGCTTCCAAATGGAGCAAGATTAAGAGGAAAACTTGAAAAACTTCTTTATAAGGCACATAGAATTAGAGGTTATGAACCAGTTCGTGGTCCAGAAATCTTAAAAGCAAATCAATGGGTTAAATCAGGACATTACGCAAACTATAAAGAGAATATGTATTTTACAACAATTGATGACCAAGAGTATGGTATCAAACCTATGAACTGTGTTGGACATATTCAAATTTTTAAAAATGATTTAGTATCATATAAAGATTTACCAAAGAAATTCTTTGAATATGGTGTAGTTCATAGACATGAAGCTAGTGGAGCTATGCATGGATTATTTAGAGTAAGAGAGTTTACTCAAGATGATGCACATATTTTCTGTATGCCAAATCAAGTAAAAGATGTAATTATTGATGTTCTTGAATTTGTTGATTCTTTAATGAAACTATTTGGTTTTACATATGAAATGGAAGTTTCTACAAAACCTAAAAAAGCTATTGGTGATGATTCATTTTGGGAAACAACTACAAAAGGAATTATGGACGCACTTGATTCTGAAAACTTACCTTATGGTATTGATGAAGGTGGAGGAGCATTTTATGGTCCAAAAATTGATATTAAAATATTAGATGCTATTGGAAGAAAATGGCAATGTGGTACTGTTCAAGTAGATATGAACTTGCCATCATCATTTGAGATGGAATATATCAATGATAAAGGTGAAAAAGAACAACCTGTAATGATTCACAGAGCAATTCTTGGTTCATTTGAAAGATTTATTGGTATTTTAACAGAACACTGTGCAGGAGAGTTTCCATTTGTTGTTGCTCCAACGCAAGTTATTTTTATACCAATTGCAGAACCTCATGTTGAGTATGCAAAACAGTTACAAAAAGAACTTTTATATGAAGAGTTAGATTCAGAAATATTTGATATGAATGAATCTCTAAATAAAAGAGTTCGAATGGCTGAGAAAAAAAGAGTACCTATGATAGTTGTTATTGGTGATGAAGAAGTTGCTAATCAAACAATTGCATTAAGAGATAGAAGAAAAAGAGAACAATCTAATATAACAAAAGAAGAGTTCTTAACATTATTAAACGAAATTCAAAAAGGAAGTAAAATTTGAGTAGACAAAACAAAAAAGACGATGTAATCATGAATGAGGACATCCATGCAAAAGAAGTTAGATGTATGGGAGATGATGGTACAAATTATGGAATCATTTCTACAAGAGATGCGCAAACGACTGCAGATGATTTAGGATTAGACCTTGTTCTTATTGCTCCAGATGGTAAACCACCAGTTGCTAAAATTATGGATTATAGCAAATTTAGATATCAACAAGAGAAAAAGAAAAAAGAAGCTAGAAAAAACCAAAAAGTTATTGTTGTAAAAGAAGTGAAATTCTCTGTAAAAATTGCAGATAATGATATTAACTATAAAGTTAAACATGCTATTGAATTCTTACAAAAAGGATTCCACGTTAAATGTAGAGTATTCTTAAAAGGTAGAGAAATGGCTCATCCTCAAGCGGGAGCTGAAGTTCTTGAAAGAGTTTGGCCTATGTTAGAAGAGTATGGAGCAAGAGAAGCATTACCAAAACAAGAGGGACGATTTGTAAATATGTATATTGTTCCTAAAAACGAACACCACAAAAACTAAGCCCTTCTGATAAAGAGAAAAGAATACTACTCTTCTTTTCTCTTTATTCCTACAATTAATCTTAATTTAAGCAAATTTTAAGTAAAATCTCAAACTTTTTCATACAATTGAAATTGCAAATTTATTAGAAAGGACACCACGATGCCAAAGATGAAATCAAATAGTGGTGCTTTAAAGAGATTTAAAGTAAAGAAAAATGGTTCTATTAAAAGAGGATCTGCTTTCAGAAGCCACATCTTAACAAAGATGACTCAAAAGAGAAAAAGAGCTCTTAGAGGACCTCAAACTATTGCAGCAGTTGATGCTACAAGAGTTAAAAGAATGTTATGTTTAGCATAATTAACTTTTTTAGTTAATTATATAGTCCCTCCACAAAATGTGGACAAGTTCGGAGTTTTAAACCCGACACCTATTTAAAAAATATGGTAAAGAAAGGAAAGATATGCCTAGAGTTAAAACTGGTGTAGTTAGAAGAAGAAGACATAAAAAAGTTTTAAAAGCTGCTAGAGGATTTTTTAGTGGTAGAAGTAAACATTTTAGAAAAGCGAAAGAGCAATTAGAACACTCTTTAGTATACGCTTACAGAGATAGAAGACAGAAAAAAAGAGATATCAGAAAACTTTGGATCGTAAGAATCAATGCTGCTTGTAGATTAAATGATATCAACTATTCAAGATTCATTAACGGTATGAAATTAGCGGGAATTGAACTAGATAGAAAAATCTTAGCTGATATGGCTATGAATGATTCAGAAGCATTTGCATCTTTAGTTGTAAAAGCAAAAGAAGCGATAGCAGCATAATTTTAATAAATTTGCTCAAATAATTAAAAGGGGAAGAATTAAGTTTCTTCCCCTTTTTTTATGGCTTATGATTATTAATTTTGTAATTTATGTTTTAAACCTAGCGGTTTGGGCTTTTATTACTTTTTGGTGGCAAAAAGTAAGCTATTTAATCCTCTATTGAAACCAAACTCAATTCTGAATTTATAGTAAGAGCTTGAGTTAATATTCCTTTAGCTAATAAATCCCCTCTATGTTTACTTTTCTTTCCAAAAACCTTAGGGTAATCACATACAAATACATTTTCACGTTTAATAACCTCATTATCTTTTTTCCAAAGTTTTCTAACAAGCTTAAGAATTTCTCCTTTTTGATAAATGAGTACACGTTTTGCTTCTTTATGTTTATTTTTTCTTCCATCAAATACACGAGGAGAAGAGTCAAAAGTAAAGGCTTTAATTCCAAAACGAACTGAAATACTTAAGGCTAATCCACCACCAAGAGAGTGACCTGTTACAACTACCTTCTTATGCTTATTTTCATTTAAATATTTTTTTATTGCTTTTCTTGCTTGACGATATTGTAAATTAAATGGAGGAATAGAAAGATTTGCCCAAAGGTAGTCATTTTTTCCATCTGTTCCACGAAATGCAAATACAACTTTATTTGTTCCTATTTTTTCATAAATATTATATGCTAAGCCAGATATCTTATGTACTTTTGCTGGTTTTATAGTTGCTTTTCCATTTAAATCTACTTGTTTCCATCCAAGTTTTTTAAGATTAAAACGAATTCTACCTTTTTTCTTTTTATATGCATTTGCAGACATCATTGCATAAATGCAGACAGATTCCGCTACTTCTGCCGTTATTTTTTTAATACTTTTTTTCATAAAAACTCCTTTAGAATTAGATTACTAAATTCAAATATTAATTATCTTTTTTAGTAACAGTTTCATAAAAAATAAAGTTAATTCAAAATAAATAAAATAATAAGTTATTTATACTATTTTATATCAAATTTGCTTAAATAAGTATCTCAAAAAATGTTTATATACATAAAAAAAGGAAAGAAGTAAAACTTCTTTCCTTTTGCATATCTATAAAATTAAAGTTTAGTCAATTGGTTCATTAACTTCGATTTTACAATCATTCCCTTTACAATCGATATTTGCATCAAAATAGAAAACTTCTGAAATATCCATACCTGCTTGTTTTAATTTCCCCCATGCATCCATAGATCTACCACCTGCAGTACAGTTAAATACAATTGTTTTACCTTTTGGTAATTTTGCAAGTAAATCTTTTGCAGATAAAGGCTCTGCAGTTACATTTATAGAACCTTTAATATGTCCTGTTTTATATTCATCAGCTGATGTTACATCAACAATTTGAATATATGAAGGTACATTTCCTTTTTTAATAAGTGCATTTAACCATTCACCATCAATACTTCCTTCATCAGATCCTAATTTAGCACCATTTTTACTCATCATTGGTTTTTTAGGTGCATCTGATGCAGGTGCAGCTTTTGAAGCAGATTTAGTAGTTCCTAATCCAGCTTTTTTCCACGCTGGCATACCTGCTGCAAATACTGAAACATCTCTATAACCTAAAGAGATAAGTTTTTTCGCAACTTTATGTGATTTGGCACATTTATATCCACCACAGAATGTAATGATTTTCTCACCTTGATTAGTTGGAAATCTTCCTTTTAAACTATCAACATCAGTATCTGGAATTGAAACAGCACCTGGAATTGTCTCTTTTAAGAACATTTTATATGGTCTTGCATCAATTATAAATGCAGAATTTTTAGCTTGTGCACCTTTAACTACTGCTAAATCAACTTCTTGATAATTTTTATTTTTCCATTCAGGTTCACCCGCTTGGTATAATTTTACATTTGTAAAACCATCTTTTTTAAGCATATTTGCAACTTTTGGAGATTTACCACATTTCCATCCACCACAATAAACTATAATTTCTTTATTTTTTGCAACATCATTTAATTGCCCAACATATTTAGCATATTCAGTATCTGGAATATTTAATGATGATGGAATTGTACCTTTCATATACATTTTAGAAGGTCTTGCATCAATAAAAAGAGCTTTTGCTCCATTTCTTGTACCCTTATATACTTTTCCTTTTGCATAATTATAATCAACAACTTGTAACTTAAATTTGTCAATCATTGATTGAACTTTAGGACTTGGTTTTGTTAAGTTCCCTGGATCATTTGCTAAAGCACCTGTTGTTAATAAACTTGCTACTACTAAACTTCTTAAAATCATTTTCATTGCATATCCTTTTTTTAATTGTGGTCTAAGTTAAATAATTTCTCCGCTATGTAATACATTACAAAGCAGACACCAATACCTCCGATTGAAATGCCAATTTCTGCAAATGATGGCATATATTCTATAAAAGTTGGTGGTAATTGATACTCTCTAAGTTTTAAGGGATTTAGAGGCATCAATTGTGTATCATGAACTAAATCATATCTCATAAAGAAAATACCTATCATTCCCGTAATAGATGCCCAAACCATACCTTTAATATTTTTACCTTTACTTGCAATAATTATAATAAAAGGTATTATCATGCCAAGTAAAACTTCTCCAATTAAAAAATTGGAACTTGTTAATATATGAAGAGCTGCTTCGGCTCGGTCAGGCATACCACCATATATAGAGGTAAACATTCTCCATGTCTCAAAAAATATTAATATTGCTAATAATAGTCCTAAAATTTTTGCCAATTTTGTCAACATTGCAGCTACTTCTTCAGGGAAATCCATTTTATATCTAAACCCATACATTAAAAATAAAAGATATGAACCTGTAATCATTGCTGATAGAATAAAATAAATTGGGAAAAAAACTCCATTTGCTATTGGACGGGCTATTAAAAAGCCAAATACAGCTCCTAAGTTACTATGTGCTGCAATACCAACAAGAAGTCCTCCCAATCCAAAAATTTTAGACCATCTATGATTATCTAATATTAAAAATAGAAATTCAAATATAATAAATACTAAATAAGCACCGTAGAGTGTCCCCATCCACCATATTGCAGATGTAAAATTTGGAGTTAATATATTATATATAATCATAGTAATAGGATGTCCAATTTCTAAAGCAATAACAATAAATCCAGTTGATATTGTAATAATTGCTCCCAATATTGCTCTTTTCCCAATAATTTCAAACTCTTTAATACCAAAAACATGCCCAAGGGAGGACATAATACAAAGCCCTGTACTTGAAACAACAAAAAATACATACATACCAATAATTAAACCCCATGGATGTTGTTTATAAATGTTATAGGCATGATGCCCTTCAATAAAATACATAATCGCACCAGCAATAAAGATGGCTAATAATCCTACTGTAATTATTGCCATAGTTACTCTAGAAAAACTTTTTTCAAATGTAAATAACTCTTTTAATGAAATCTCTTTAATTGGAATAATTGATCTTATATTCATAATAGCCTCCTTATGTTAGATAAAATAATTTAGGATTTGTACCTAAATGTGATTTTAATGTGAAATGTTCTCTAGTTCTAAGTACTTCTGAAATCTCACTATTTGGATCATCTATATCACCAAAAATTCTTACTTTTGTTGGACAAGTTGCTTGACAAGCAGTTGTTGTCTCACCTCTTGCAATTCTTGTATCTGCACAGAAATTACATTTATCAATTGTATTTGTTCTATCATCTACATATCTTGCATCATATGGACATGCTGTCATACAATAAGAACATAAAATACATTTTTCAACATCTACTCGTACTACTCCATTTTCATCATAATAAGTTGCATTTGTTGGACAAACTTCTTGACAAGGTGCATTATCACATTGTTGACATTGACTTGGCATAAAACTGCTAGAAGAAATATTCAACAAGGGAAACTCTCCTTTCATTTCATTTGTACCTACCCAAATTCTATGACTTTCTGCACCTAATAAGATTCCATTCTCTTCTTTACATGCTGTTTCACACGCTTTACAATTTATACAATCTTTATAGTCTAGTGCCATTGCATATCGTGCCATGATTAAACCTTTCTAACTTCAACAATTGTTTCATGCATTGCTGCACTACCGAATACTGGCTCAACAATATCTTCAATAATCATATTATCAGCCGCCCCATTTCCTACACCTAAAGTTAAACTTTCAGATGTTGCTCCAAAACCATGTATAAAGAATAATGTATTAAGACCAATTTTTTCTGTTGGATATGCTTTTATTTTAATCGCTCCAATATTACTTTTAACCTCAACTATATCTCCAAACTCTATACCTTTATTTTTTGCAATTCTCTTATTTATCCATAAATAGTTTTCAGGTAATAAATCTAATAACATTGCATTATTAGCTGTCCCATTTTGAGTAAATTGAGCATGTCTACCTGTTATAAATTTAAACTTACCTTCTGGAGTTGGAGTAAACATTTCATCTCTCCACATTGGCATTGCATCAACACCTTTTTTTGCCAAGTTATCAAGTTTACACTCAACTTTTCCTGTTGGTGTTTTAAATTTTTTCTTTAATACTGCAATCTCTTTTTCATCAACACACGTATCATGGAAAACATCAGATTTAAATTCACCTTTTACAACAGAATAAAATCTTCTTTGTTTTGGATACCATTCATACTCATTTGCTGAGATTTTTTTAAAATATTTATCCATATTCACATAATAAACACCTTTTTCTCTCAAGGTATGCCATGCTTTTTCACCATAAACAGATTCAACCATATGTCTATTTATCTCTTCTTGTGAATCTTCAAATGCATCTGCTAAATCAAAACCATTTTCTTTATAATATTCTTCAACTTCTTCTTTTGACATTCCTTCAATCTCTTCTTGAACATCTTCATCGTGTTTTTTTGTAATTTCCCATAAAGGTTTAGACATTTTTTTAGCTAATCCATGCATAATTTCAATTACTGGTTTTGTTTCATACATAGGAGTAACGGCAGCTTGTCTTAATGCAATAGAGGGTTGCGCTCCACCAAATGATTTTACAGGATCTTCTCTTTCTAAGTACGTACACTCAGGTAAAATAACATCTGCCATAATTGCACTATCACTTGGCATTGTATCAATAGCAACGATTAAATCCATTTTTTCAAACATTTTTCTAGTTTTTTCTACATTTGGAACGGAAAGCATTGGATTTTGTTTATATATGAACATCCCTCTAATAGGATATGGTGTTCTATCTTCAACAACCATATTTCTCCATTTAATCCAAGACCCAGCGCCACCAATAATAGCTGCTTCTTTTTTCTCTATTCTACCTAATGCATTTGCATACATAGGTGCATTTACATCATGACTACCTAGTGGTAATGTTTTACCAAATACAATTCCACCTTCTCTATCAATTCCTCCACCAAGTGCTGTGAATATTGCTTGAGCTCGTCTTAATTGAAAATCTTGTTTACTCCAAGCAGTTCTTCTGCCTTGATAATATATAGATCTTGGAGCATGATGCATAAAGTCTCTAGCAGTTTTTTTAATCTGTGCTACTTTTATTCCAGTAATCTTTTCTGCCCATTCTGGAGTATAACCTTTACTGATAACATGTTCTTTATACTCTTCAAAATTATTAAAGTTTAACATTACAAATTTTTTGTTATATAATTCTTCACTTATTACTACATATGTCATAGCTAGTACTAAAGCAAGATCAGTTCCAACTTCAATTGCTAACCAATCATCTGAATGTGCTGCTGTATTGGTAAATCTAGGATCTACAACAATTAGTTTTGCACCTCTACCTTTAGTTCTTTTAAATATATCCATAGTATCAGGAGTAACAATTGCTTCAGCTCTATTAGCCCCAGCCATAATTACATATTCTGCATTTTCTAAATCAGCTTGTCCATATCCCCCTATTGTTAGAGCATATCCAGATACAGTTGTTTGAAGGCAGATTGATGAATGGTTAACAAAATTTGTAGAACCAAATTTATCTGACATGAAAATTTTAAATGTATGCTCAGCCATCCCTTCCCCAGCACAATAACCTATACAAGATCTATTATCTTCTTCTTCATCTAAAATTTTTGTCATTTTTTCAGTAATATAGCTATATGCCTCATCCCAGGTAACTCTTTTATACTTACCATCACCTCTTTTTCCTACTCTTATAAGTGGATATTTTACTCTATCAGGGTCATAGATAGCTTGAATTCCAGCATTTCCTCTAGCACATAACATATTTTGTGATTTTGGAAAATGAGGATTTGGGTCTAGTTTCTTAACTACATCATTTTCAACTCTTGCATATGCCGCACATTTATTTACACACATCTCACAAAGTGTTGGTACGGTTTTAATCTTATTTTTGTCAAAAGATGTTTTTGTTGTACCTAATGTTTTTTTCTCACTATGAGCGTTTGTACTTGAAAGCGCAGAAGTTGAAGCTGCAACTACAGATAAAGCAACTGTACCTTGCAAGAATTTTCTTCTAGAAATTTCAACTTGCATTTTTCTCTCCTTCTTAAATATTTCTTATTATTATAAATTAACTATATAATTTTAGCATGATATTTTATAAATAATTCTTATATTTGAATGAATATTCAATTAAATTCCAAAGTATTATTTGTCTTTCTTATTATTATAAGTTTTATTAATTATTATAATAAATAAATAAGTTACTTTTATTTAATGTGTGATATTTGTATCTGCTAGTATTCCATATTCAAAATCTTTATGACATGCAAGACAATTTGATTTTGTTTCTACTTTATCATTTTTGAATACTTCTTCTGGAATATTTTTATGTGTATCTTTCCAATAATTAGTTTTAGTAATAGTAAATTTCTTACTATTTTTTAATTCATTTAATATCTTAAAAGAAGATTCTCTGCTTGAATTTTCAGCAGAGTTATCTATTAAAAATTTTTCTATTTCTTTTAACAAGTCCTCATCAAGCTCCAAATCTTCATCAAAATGATTTTTCGTATTTACCATAAGCTCATGCCATGAGTTTTTTGGCAATAAGTGGGGTGCTATTAAATTATGACAATCAGAACATTCAAAATAAAAATCTTCATGCAAAGTTTTATAATCTATTTTTTCAAACTTGCTTTTTATAAAAATATTATTAGGTATATAATAAGTATAAAAAGAAAAGATAAAAGATATAAATGTAAATAATGAACCAAAAAACACCATAGTAAATCTAGGTTTGATATCAATACCTTTTGCTTTTTTATATCCACTGATCATAGACATTATAATATTTGTTTTATGATAGAACTGCTCAATTAAAACTCCAGATATATGAAAAGCTATCATTATAAGCAAAACATATACTAATATGATATGAATATCTTCAAATAGATACATAAAAGAGTAATAGTTTTTATTTAAAAAAGAGAAGATTCCATTTCCTTCTTGAAGGCCATAAAGTATTAGTCCTGCAAGGCAAGAAAAAATACCAAACCATGTTACTAAAAAAGCAAACCATGAAGATGCAGGATTATGACCTGCTTCAATCTCTCTATATCTATTCTCTATTTTTTTTACAAAATAAAGTTTTAAATCAGACAAAGCAAATTTATAATCACTCCATCTTGCATATCTAGGTCCAATTAAACCCCAAACAATTTTTTTTAAAAACATTGCAAAAACAAAAAAGCCAAGTGAAATATGTAAGAGTAAATAGTTTTCATAAAAAGAACTTGCATAACAAGCAAAAAAAGATAAAACTAATAACCAATGATTTAATCTACCAAGAAAAGACCATACATAGGTTTTTGTTTCTAATTTTTTATTATCATTCATAATGATTATTCATTCATCAAAAATTAATTTTAAAAACTACTTCTTAGAAAAGAGTTTTTTTAATAAATAAATTACAACTCGGAAAATAGCTATCAATAGATAAATAAGAAATACATATAAAAAAGGATGATAAGGCATAGAATGTGAGAAGAGTGCTTTTAAATGTAAAAGGGGATGTGTTTGCCATGAAGATATATGAAAAAATAAGGAACTTATTATAAATAGTACAGAAAATATTACTAACTCTCTTTTTATATTAAACAAAATTACTCTTTCTAATTTATTAAAGTAAAGGTTTAAACCTTTACTTTGTTTATTATTCTCTATAGAAACTATCTTCTATATACTTTGCCATCTCTTTTGGATCGTAATCCATTCCCTTTTCAATGATTTTTTTCATATTATGTTCCATTACTTCATGCTCAGTTCCTGAAGATTGATTCATTCCACCATTTATTAAATCATATAAACTAATCTCAAGCTCATGGGCTGTTTGGTCATTTAATGCAGGCCCTTTTTTTGAAGGATTTCCTTCTGCATTTAAGCCATGACATTTCACACACATTTTTCCATAAATCTCAGATACTGAATATGTATCATTTCTTCTAATCTCTTGATAAAATGCTGCATCAGGATTAAAGGAAGTAAAGATATATTTTGCCATTTCTTTTGTATCATAATCCATACCCTTTTCAATGATCTTTTTCATATTATGTTCCATAACTTCATGATCAGTTCCTGAAGATTGATTTAAACCACCACTTTTTAAATCATATAAACTAATTTCTAATTCATGTGCTGATTGATCATTTAAAGCAGGTCCTTTTTTTGCAGGATTTCCTTCAGCATTAACTCCATGGCATTTCGAACACATATTTTCATAAATTTCTGAATTTACATATTTATATTCAGAAGCAAACAATCCTGTTACCAAAACTGTACCTAGATAAGCTAATATAATTGTTTTTTTTACTTGCATTTGAATTCCTTTTTATTCTACTATTTAGAAATGCTTATCACTATAGCACCTCTGATTTCTCCACTTTTATATCCATAAGCTTTTTCATTTTTATAAACATCAGAGAATCTTTTTTTTGATTCTTTATCAACTTTTTTTTCTAAGCCATGACATTTTTTACAATCCCTACTCTTCATTTCAATAGGTGAAAATACTTTATATGTATTATCATCTACAATCTGAACTATCTGCTTAGGCTGATATGCATCAGATTTTTCTATTAAATCAAAAGATTTTAAAATATTAATTTCTGAAGACAAGGCTTTTGCTTTTTCATTTCTATTATTTAAACTTATTCTTTTAATTGAAACCTTAGGTCCATATTTTTTATCAATCTCTTCTACTATTTTCATTGACTTATCAATACAAAACTCTGTCATTGCTTTTGTTCCATTTTCTCTTTTTGCTTTTTTCAACTCTTTTTTCAATACTGATTCAAGCTCAGAACTTGCTTTTAAAGCAATTTCTTTTACCTTTATTAATGTTAATTCTTCAGCATTAACAAAACAAATAGATAAGAAAACAGATACACAAGTTAATAATTTTTTCAATATATACTCTTCTTTATTGGCTATTAGGCTCTGCCTGAAAGCATTCCATAAATAGTCATAGGTTTAAGGGCATAAACTTTTAATAACCACCAAATATATCTTTCAACACTTGGATCCAAAGGAAATGATGGTGTAGGTTTCCCGCTCCAATCAAATTCAGCAAGCATTACAGTTCCAATCCCTGTAATTAATGGACAAACTGTATATCCCCCATATTTAGCTTTTAATTCCTTACCTTCCATATGTGAAATAAGATTATCAACTAATACTTTATATTGTTTTCTAACACTTCCCCCAGTTTTTCCCATAGGAATTCCTGCAACATCACCTAAGGCAAATACATTTGAATATCTTGTATGTTGTAATGTTTCTTTATTTACCTCTACCCATCCACCTTTTGATGCACTTCCTCTTTGCCATGCTAAAGAAGAGTTTTTAACCGCATCTGGTGCTCTCATTGGAGGAGTTACATGAATAAAGTCATAATTTCTTTCAACTTTTTTTGATCTTGGAAGCATTTCATAATCTTCTAGATCTTCATCATATTCACCTTTTTCAAGCCATCTTTTCTCAAAAATTGCTTTTTTAGTGTTTACATCAATTTCAACTAGGTTATTTTTATATTCCCACTTTAAATCTCTTTCCTCAAATTGTTTTACAATTGCCTCATGATATTCAGGAACTCCAAACATTGTTCCACCATTTGGATAGAAAGATAATTCAACATTATCTCTAACACCTGCCTCTCTTAATCTAGCATCAGTAAGATACATGATTTTCTTAGGTGCTCCTCCACATTTAATTGGTGTATTTGGGTGAGTAAATAAAGCTTTTAGTTTTTTACCTGATTTTGCTTCTTCAATTAATTCTTGCATCCCTTTCCAAGTATTAACTGCTCCATCGGCATAATACATAGAATGAACACCATTTTTACCAATTTTTTGAGAAATTAAACTATTTTCATCGGCTGAAGTCCCAACTCCATCTAAGCCTCTAATCATTCCAAAATCTAAAACAAGTCCTGTAGCAATAATTAGATAATCATAACTTATAACCTGCCCTGTTTCTGTCATAACTCTATTATTTTCTGGATCAAACTCTTTTGCTAAATCTTTAATCATTTTAACGCCACTAGGAACAAAATCTTTTGTATTATAAAGAATATCTGATTTATCCCAAACTCCTCCAGCAACTAAGGTTTGGCCTGGCTGATATGAAACAGAGTTTGGATTTGGTTCTATTATAGTAATATCTGGATTTGAGAGTGAACTTGTAAGCCTTGCAGCTGTTGAGATACCGGCTAGGCCACCACCAACGATTAAAATTTTCCCTTTTGCATCACTTGCATTTGCAAAAGTAGCAGCTTCAGCTTCACTAGTGTTTCCCATTAAAAAGGAAGCAGAGCCAAGTCCTGCTAATTTAAAAGCATCCCTTCTTGATATACCTTTTTTCTTTAATTCTGCATCAAGAATATCTAATGCATTTTTTAAATCTTCATGATTTCCCATATGACGTCCTTATATTTAGTTAATTTATACATAAGGGTATCTAAAAAGAAATAATATAAAACTTAAATTAGACTGAATAACTTTGCTACAATTATTACCTCAGCTTATAAGTAGTTTTGCTCTTGAATATTCACTTTTATCATTTAAATTAATAAATTCATTTTCATCTTCAAATAATAAATAATTAGTATGCATATTCTTTATTAAATATCCAACTTTATGAATATCTTTAGAGATCATATCATCAATTGTTTGCTTACATGAAGAGTCAAACACTCCACATAAATTATGAATTCTTTCTGTCTTAGCTATGCATATATCATAATTAGTAGAATTTTCTATAAGTTGTTTTATTGAGTCAATTTTTACAAGAGGTGTATCTACAGTTATTATAAATATTTTTGAAGAGTTTATTGTTTTAAAGATACTCTCTAAAGCAACAATTGGAGAAGATTCTTCTTGCTTATCTAAAATTAAATCACTACTTTTATTTTTAAGAAAGGCAAATTTATTTGTTTTTGAAGAAAGATATATATTTTTAAAATAAGGTTTTAGTCTATCATATTGGTATTGTGTAAGAGATTGTGAATTGCAGAAAGGAAGAAGAGCTTTATCTTCTCCCATTCTTGAGCTTTTACCTCCACAAAGAATTACACAAGGTATATCTAATTGTGAAGTTTCATTCATTATAAACTTCTTGGGTCTGTAATATATCCTGAAATTGCTGAGGCTGCTGCAACTGCAGAGTTTGCAAGATAGATTTTTGAGCTTCTTGAACCCATTCTTCCAACAAAATTTCTATTTGTTGTAGAGATACAAACCTCATCATCACCTAAAATCCCCATATATCCACCTAAACATGCACCACATGTAGGATTTGAAACAACACCACCTGCATCAACAAGAATATCAATATATCCAAGTTTTGTTGCATCTCTAAGAATTTTTTGAGTTCCTGGTGTTAAAATAAGTCTTGCATGACGTGCTACTTTTTTACCTTTTAAAATTTCTGAAGCTACTTTAAAATCAGATAATCTTCCATTAGTACAACTTCCAATGAATATTTGGTCAACTTTAATTTCATCAGATACTGCTTGTGAAACTGAGTGTCCATTTGATGGTAAAAATGGATAAGCAATTACTGGTTCAAGTTTATCTGTTTCAATAACAATCTCTTGACAATAAACTGCATCATCATCAGAATAATGAATTTTAGGCTCAGCTCTTAATCCACCATTAAGTTCAGCAGTTTGATCTAAAAACTCTTTTGTAATCTCATCATAAGCAACAATACCATTTTTAGCACCTGCCTCAATAGCCATATTACATAAAGAGAATCTATCATCCATTGATAAATATTGAATAGCTTCACCTGTAAACTCTAAAGTTTTATATAAAGCTCCATCAACACCTAAAATTCTAATGATTTCTAAAATTAAATCTTTTCCTGTAATTTGATCTGCAGGCTTACCTTTAAAAACTACTTTGATTGATTCTGGAACTTTAAACCAGTTTCCACCTGTAATCATACCAAATGAGATATCTGTTGAACCCATACCAGTTGAAAAGGCTCCTAATCCACCATGTGTACATGTATGTGAATCAGCACCAATAATTACATCCCCTGGTAAAACTAAACCTTTTTCAGGTAAAAGTGCATGCTCTATTCCCATATCTTTTTCATCAAAGAAATATTTTAAATCATGTTTTAAGGCAAAATCTCTAGAGATTTTTGCTTGATTTGCAGAAGCTATATCTTTTGCTGGAATAAAGTGATCTAAAACAATTGCAAAGCCTTCTGGATTAGCCAATTTTTCAAAACCACCCTCTTCAAATGCTCTGATTGAAATTGGAGTTGTAATGTCATTTCCAATTACCATATCTATTGGACTTCTTACAATTTCACTAGCGTATACTTCACGTCCTACGTGTTCACTAAATATTTTTTCTGTTATTGTTTGACCCATATTCTAACCTACTTTTTTTCTGTATTTTTTATTAATTTTGTCATTAATTTTGCGTGATTATAGCAAAAAATCTATAAACTCCCAAATTTCATAAGTTTTAAGACTTCAGTTCTTTTCTTTTTTCTATTTTTGCATCTTTTATTTGTTTATATATAATGAGTACAACTGCTAAATCTATTATTACATCAGCAATATTAAATATTGCAAATTCAAAGCCATAATGCCAATAGAAATAATCAACTACTCCACCATAAGTAAATCTATCTAAAATATTAGATAAACCTCCTGCAAATAGAAGTGCTATTGGAATATAATATTGTTCAAAAACATCTTTGTTTTTGAACAAGTAAATTAATCCACCCAAGACTAGCGTTAATTGTATATATTTTAAATACTCTGCTAAAAATGAAAACATTGAAAAAGCAACACCATAATTATATGCAAGCTGTAAGGACATATATGGTCCATCTACATTCCAATCAAAATTAGCAAAGCCATATTTTACAACTTGGTCAATTATAAATATAATAAAAAAGAGTAATAGAGTAATTTTTAATTTTTTATTCATTTTAGTTAATTGCTTATAGTACTTTTTTTATAAATTTACTTAATTCATCCATAGATCTCTCTACATCTTTTTTATTTTTACCTTCTAATAAAAGTCTAATCTTATTTTCAGTTCCAGAGTATCTAATTAAATCTCTAATACCTTTTTCTCTAATTGGTTTTAAAATATCTTCTAAACCTTTTATTTTATCCAAAGGAGTTTTTTCTGCAACTTTTAAATTTGTTAGGATTTGAGGGTAAAGTTCAAAAGGATTTAAAACTTCACTAGCTTTTTTACCTGTTCTTAAAATAAGTGCCAAAACTTGAAGTGCAGATGCTAAACCATCTCCTGTTTTTGCAACATCAGAGAAAATTATATGTCCACTTTGCTCACCACCAAAATTAATTTCATTTTCTTTCATATCACGCAATACATTTTTATCACCAACATTAGAACGTAATAATTTTAATCCATTAGCGTTTAGATAATCTTCAAGAGCCTTGTTTGACATTACAGTTGCAACACAAGCATCACCTTTTAATGTTCCTTCATCTTTTAAGAACACACATAATGCTCCTAATAATTTATCTCCATCAATTACTTCACCTTTTTCATCAATCACAACTAATCTATCTGCATCCCCATCAAGTGCAATTCCAATATCTGCTCTATACTCTTTTACAATCTTTCCAACTTGATTTGGATGAAGTGCACCACAAGCTTCATTAATATTATAACCATCAGGTTTATTATTAATTGTAATTACATCTGCACCTAGCTCATCTAAAATAGTTGGTGCTACTTTATATGCTGCTCCATTTGCACAATCTAAAACAATTCTAAGTCCATGTAAAGATAGATCTTTTGGGAAAGAGCTTTTAATTGATACAATATATCGTCCAATTACATCATCAATTCTTTTTGATGCCCCAATTTTTTTACCTGTAACTTGCTCTGCTATTAAAGTTTCATTATCAAAAAATATTTTTTCAATTGCAGCTTCGCAAGAAGAGTCTAACTTATCTCCTCTATTATCAAAAAATTTAATTCCATTGTCTTCATATGGATTATGTGAAGCTGAAATCATAATACCGGCATCACATCTCATAGATTCTGTTAAATAGGCAATTGCTGGTGTTGGCATTGGACCTACTTGAATTACATCATAACCAACAGATGTTAGACCACTTACAAGTGCATTTTCAATCATATATCCACTTCTTCTTGTGTCTTTTCCTACTAAAATTCTTTTTGTGGTTGAATGTTTTCTAAAATAAATACCTGCAGCTTTAGCTAATTTCATAACTGTAATCACATCTAAGAACTCGCCTGCAAGGCCTCTTACTCCATCTGTACCAAATAGTTTCATTAAATCTTCCTAAAATTAAACTTATTTTAAACTTACTTTAAAGTTAATTGGCTACCATTCTATCCTTAAAAATTTTACAAAGAGGTTAAATAAAATGGCAAATCACAAATCTGCTGCAAAAAGAGCAAAACAAACACTAGTAAAAACTGAGAGAAACAGATTTTACAAAACAAGAATCAAGAACGTAACTAAAGAAGTTTTAACTGCAATTGAATCTGCTGATAAAGAAAAAGCTGCTGAAGCAATGAAAGCTGCAAATAAATACGTACACCATTGTGTAAGTAAAGGTATCTTAAAAAAAGAAACTGCTGCTAGAAAAGTTTCAAGATTACAAACAAAAGTGAATGCTATATAATTATAAACTTAAATATTTTTATATTTAGTCTATAATACATATAATACAAACAACTATGCAAGTAAATAAACTACAACCTTTTATAGACAGATATAATGAGATTAACAACTTGTTAATCTCACCTGAAATAACGAGCGATATTAAAAAAATGACCGCTCTTTCTAAAGAGCAATCTTCTATAGAACCTACAGTTACACTAGCAAAAGAATATCTTCAAAATATAGAAGATATTGAAGAAAACAAATCACTTCTTGATGATGCAGATCTAGCAGAACTAGCAAAAGAAGAACTAAAAGAACTTGAAAAACGTCAACCTGAAATTGAAGAAGAAATCAAACTACTAATGCTTCCAAAAGATCCAAATGATGATAAAAACATCTATTTAGAACTAAGAGCAGGTGCGGGTGGAGATGAAGCTGCAATCTTTGTTGGTGACCTTTTTAGAGGGTACCTCAGATATGCAGAGAATAACGGTTGGAAAGTTGAAATAATGAACCAGAGTGAGAGTGAATCTGGTGGTTATAAAGAAATAGTGGCACTTTTTAGAGGTGACCATATCTATTCAAAACTTAAATTTGAAAGCGGTACCCATAGAGTTCAAAGAGTTCCTGCAACTGAATCACAAGGAAGAGTTCATACTTCTGCTATTACTGTTGCTGTTATTCCTGAAGTTGATGATGTTGAAATTGAAATCAATGCAACTGATTTAAAAATTGATGTTATGAGAGCAAGTGGGAATGGTGGACAATCTGTAAATACTACGGATTCAGCTGTTAGAATTACACATATTCCAACAGGTCTAGTAGTAACAAACCAGGATCAAAAATCTCAACATAAAAATAAAGATAAAGCTATGAAAGTTTTAAAAGCTAGGCTTTATGATTTAGAGATGCAAGAGAAAATGGCTAAAGAAGGTGCTGATAGAAAAGAGCAAGTAGGAACTGGTGATAGAAGTGGAAGAATTAGAACGTATAATTACCCACAAAACAGAGTTTCAGACCATAGAATAAATTTAACACTTTACAGACTTGATTATATTATGAATGATGGATTATTTGATGAAGTTATAGATCCACTAATTACAGATTATCAAGCAAGACTTATTGAGGCAAATGGCTTATAAGAGCTATTTCCTCTTTACCTATCTTATCTTTCTAATATTCTTTTTTTAATATTTTATGCTAAAATAAATAACATATATAATACATTAAGGTTTTAATTGAAAGATATCATCAAAATAATTTTTTTAATCTTAATTTTAATTACCTCTTCATATTCTGATGAAAAAGTCAAACTTCAATTAAAATGGTATCACCAATTCCAATTTGCAGGATATTATGCGGCAAAGGAAAAAGGTTTTTACAAGGATGTAGGTCTTGATGTTGAAATAAAACAAAGAGATGTAAATATTAATAATGTAGAACAAGTTATAAATAATGAAGTGCAGTATGGAATTGCAGATTCAATACTTTTACTTTATAAAGATAAAAAAGAACCTGTTGTTATTGTTTCTCCTATTTTTCAACACTCACCTAGTACATTAATCACTTTAAAAAGTAGTGGATTAAATTCTCCCTATAAATTAAATGGAAAAGATATTCTTTATTACGCTAATGATACAGATGGTTTTTCAATTTTAGCAATGCTTAAAAAACTGGACATAAAACCTAATTTAATTAGGAAAAGAGAAAAAAATGATTATATAAAACTACTAGAACAAGAAGTAGATGCAACTGCTGGATACTTAAGTAATGAACCTTTTTATTTTAAAGAAAGAAAAATTGATATCAATATTATTGATCCAAAAAATTATGGTTTTGATTTATACGGAGATATGCTCTTTACCAATCAAGAAGAGGCCCTAAAACATCCCAATAGAGTGAAAAAATTTAGAGATGCAAGTCTAAAAGGTTGGATATATGCTCTAAATAATAAAGAAGAGATTATTCAACTTATTCATAATAAATATAACAAAGATAAATCTATTGAACATTTAAGATATGAAGCAATTGCCGTTGAAAGGTTAATATCAAAAGAGACAATACCTTTGGGAACTATTGACGAAGGAAGAGTTAGATATATTTCTACTTTATATAAAGAGTATGGATTAGTTTCAAACACTTTTAATATTAAAGATTTTATATTTGAAGAGTATATAAAAAAAGACCAAACTCCATTAAAAGAAAAATCTGAATTTACCCCAAAAGAAAAAGAATTTATAAAAAATCATCCAATAATTAGATTTCGAATACAATCAAATAGACCTCCTTTTGAATTTCAAAAAGATGATAAAATTATTGGCATAGCAATTGATTATATTAAAAAAAGTGTTAAAAATGTTGGACTAAAAGCAGAATTTGTAATTGATAAAAAAAGAACACTAGAAGAAGCCTTTAATACAATTAAAAATAAAAGAGATAAATATGATACTCTTCTTTTCGATGTAAAAAACAAAAAAAGAGAGAAAGAGTTTTCCTATGGAATTCCTTTCTTATCATATCCAATGATGATTATATCCAATAAAAATGCCCCTTATTTCAGTTCATTAAAAGATTTATCAAATAAAAATGTAGTTTTAGAGGAAGGTTATCTAACTAATATTTGGATAAAAAGAGATTATCCTAGTATTAATATTATAAATGCAAAAAACTCTAAGGATGCTTTATCTTTACTAAATGAAGGTAAAGCTGATGCGTATGTAGGCAATCCTGCAATTGCTAATTATTTAAATGTTTTTGAAGGAATGGAAAATTTAAAAGTTGTTGGTCCTTCTGGCTATGGTAATATAAAATTTAGTTTTATAGCACCTAAAGAATGGCCAGAATTAACTTCTCTATTAAGTAAAGGTTATAAAAAGATTACGCCTTCAGAACATAACGCCTTACAACAAAGATGGTTTTCAATTCAAACTATAGAAAAGATAAATTATGATTTATTATGGCAAATCATTATTGCTGTAATTATTTTATTTGCATCCCTTTTATGGTGGAATCAAACTATAATAAGAGAAAGAAATAAGACCAAAGATGCATTGAAAAAATTAGAATTATCTCAAAAAGAACAATTGAAACAACAACAAATAATATTAAACCAATCAAAAATTGCATCTATGGGAGAAATGATAGGTAATATTGCTCATCAATGGAGACAACCATTAAGTGCAATTAGTACTTCAGCTAGTTCTCTGCAAGTGCAAAACGATTTAGATATTTTAGATAAAAAAACTATTAATAAAAACCTTCATAATATTTTAAAAAATACAAATTATCTTTCAAAAACAATTGATACTTTTACACAATATATAAAAGGTGAAAAAAACTATAAAAAAGTCTTTTTAAGTGATGTTATAAATAAAACTATAGAACTTCTAGATGCTGTATTAAAAGGTAATCATATTAAAATAATAAATAATATGAAGAATACAAGACCTATAGAGGTCTATATAGTAGAAGAAGAACTTTCTCAAGTCATTATAAATATAATAAGTAATGCAAAAGATGCTTTATTAGAAAGAGAAATTGAAAATCCAATAATTGAAATAACATTAAAAGAATCAAATAATGACGCATTAATTTATGTTGAAGATAATGCAGGGGGAATAGATAAAGAAGTACTGCATAAGATATTTGAACCATACTTTACAACAAAACATCAATCTCAAGGGACAGGATTAGGATTGCATATGTCTCATCAAATAATTGTAGATAGTTTAAAAGGTAAGATATATGCTCATAATATAAAAAAAGGAGCTAGGTTCATTATTTCTTTACCACTTAACACACCTAACTAGAAGATATACTACTTTTTCTAGTAACCAAAATGTAATCGTAAAACAATAAACTTCCATAACAAAATTTTACGGAGACAAAAATGACAATAAAAAAAACATCAATTGCTTTACTAGCTTGTGCTGCACTAACAGTATCATTATCTGCTAGAGATCAAATCAAAATGGTTGGTTCTTCAACTGTTTATCCATTCGCTTCTGCTGTTGCTGAAGAATTAGGTGCTACAACAAAATATCCAACTCCTGTAGTTGAATCAACTGGTTCAGGTGGTGGTATGAAACTGTTTTGTGCTGGAAATGATATGAATACTCCAGATATCACTAATGCTTCAAGAAGAATGAAAACTAAAGAGTTTAAACTTTGTGAAAAAAATGGTGTAACTGATATTTCAGAAGCAATGATTGGTTATGATGGTATTGCATTTGCTCAAGACAATTCAAATAAACCATTTATTGTTAGTAGAAAACAAATTGCATTAGCAGTTGCTGCTGAAGTTCCTTCAAAAGATGGTAAATCTTTAATTACTAACCCATATAAAAAATGGTCAGAAATTGATGCTTCATTACCAAATAGAGAAATTATTATTTATGGACCACCTAAATCATCTGGAACTAGAGATTCATTTGAAGAGTTAGTAATGCAAAAAATATTCTCAAAAATGGCTGTATATACTGATCTTTACAAAGCAGATAAAAAAGCTAATAAAAAATATAAAAAATATTCATTAGTAAGAACTGATGGTGTTTATGTTCCATCTGGAGAAAATGATAATATTATTGTTCAAAAATTAACTAAAAATAAAAATGCATTTGGTGTTTTTGGTTTTTCTTTCTTAGTTGAAAATGATGATAAATTAACTGGTTCTACTGTTGATGGATTTAAACCAACTCCTGAAAATATTGCATCTGGTAAATACCCAATTGCAAGATCTATGTTCTTCTATACTAAAAACTCTCATAGAAAAGAAGTTCCTGCAATGGACAAATATACTGAGATGTTCATGTCTGAAAATATGATTGGTACAGATGGAATTTTAGCAGAAATCGGTCTAATTCCTGCAACTGATGACTTAAGATCTTCATATAGAAAATCAGTAATGATGGGGGAAAAATTAACTTTAGAAGAATTATCTAAACATTAATAATAAAAAGAGAGAAATTTCTCTCTTTTTATAACTTTATATATGGACTTTTATCTGTTAGAGCGAAGAAGAGGTAAAAGTCTATATCTAAAATTATACTTTCAAAGGCTTCAATAATGTCAACTATTATAGATGTTGACAAATTAGATTTTGCATTTCAAGCTATTGTTAATTGTGATACGGGAACAATATTTGCGGTAGAAGCACTTATTAGAAATACACAAGAACTTGGATTTGATACTATACAAGACTTTTTTGACAAATTAAATAATGATAAAACACTTTTTAAAATTGATATTCAATTACGAGAAAAAGCTATTAAGAAATTTAAAACTATTAATCTACAAAATTTAAAACTTTTTTATAATATTGATAATAGAATATTAAATATGCCAGATTTCTGTGTAGGTAGAACTAGTGAAATATTACATGAAAATAATCTTACACAAGAATCCTTATGTTTTGAGATAACAGAACACCACTCTTTTAATGATGAATCATTACTTAGAAAAACAATTAATACTTATAAAAAAAATAATTTCAACATTGCTATTGATGATTTTGGAACAGGAATATCAGGATTACATCTACTTTATGTATGTGAAGCGGATTTAATAAAAATTGATAGTTTTTTTATTCAAGAGATTAATAAAGACTCAAAAAAAAGACTTTTTTGTTCTTCTATTATTGAAATGGCCCATATTATGGGATTAAAAGTAATTGCTGAAGGAGTAGAAACTATTGAAGAATATTATACTTGTAAAGATATAAAAGTAGATTTTGTTCAAGGATACCTTATTTCTAAACCTACAACAGACATCAAAAAAATAAAAAAGTCCTACTCTTGTATAAAAGGTTTATTTAAAAAAGATAGAAGAGTTAGCTTAAATAATTCTATTGATAAAAACTATATTGATAAAATTGAGCCCTTAGATATTAACACCTCCTTACATGACTTAATTATCTATTTTAAAAACCATACAAATAATACCTTTGTTCCAATAATTAATAAAAGAAAAAATATTGTTGGGGTAATTTATGAAGTAGATATAAAAGAGATATCTTATTCTCAATATGGCTTATCTTTGGCTAAAAATAGCTCTTTTAAAGAAAAATTTAAATCTTATATAAAACCTATTCTTGAAATTGACTTATCTTGGGGAATTGATAAAGCACTAGAAATTTTTCATATGCAAAATAACTCCAAAGGTATTTTTGTTTCTAAAAATGGAAGATATTACGGATTTATTAATCTAAACAATTTATTATCACTCTCATATAAAAGAAATATCGAGATTGCAGAAAATAAAAATCCTCTAACAAAACTTCCTGGGAATAATAAGATTGATACTTTTATTACTAATGTTTTTGCTAAAAAACTTAATGCCCAAGTTGTGTATTTTGATTTTAATGATTTTAAACCTTTTAATGATTATTATGGTTTTAGGCAGGGAGATAGAGCCATTCTTATTTTTGCAGAACTTCTTCAAAAATATATCTCAAGTAAAAATTTAATTTCACATATTGGAGGTGACGATTTTTGTGTAGGTTTTATAAATCAAAAATATGAAGATATTTATAATCTTATGTTAAATATACAAAATGAATTTAAAAACTCTGTATCAAGCTTATATCAAGAAAAAGATTTAGATAAAAATGGAATAAGTGTAAAAGATAGATATGGAATAATAAGAAAGTTTCCCTTACTATCTGTAAGCTGTGCAATTATTGAAATCAATAACAAAAGTTCTATTAATACCTTTAATTTAAACCTAGGACATATTAAAAAAGAATCAAAGCAGAGATCCTATCCATACGGGGTTTGTATTAACTTGTAACCATTATGTAACCTACTCTTCATACAATATCAAAAAATATAAAGAAAGGTTTATTCTTTTGCATACATTTGAATCAAAAAACAGATCAAGAGAACTAAAAGAAAAAATAATTAGAATAGCACTGATTACCGCATCAACTATATCTATTTTAACTACTTTTGGTATCTTATTCTCAATTCTCTTTGAAGCCTTAGCTTTCTTTGAGATGAGAAGCTTTTGGTACTTTTTAACAGGTACAGAATGGTCACCTGGAGTTGTAGGAAGTAAATTTGGTGCTGTTCCTATTTTTGCAGGTACTCTTATGATAACCTTTATTGCAATGGCAGTTGCTATTCCAATAGGTTTAGGAAGTGCTGTTTATATGAGTGAATACGCATCACATAGAACTAGAGATTATTTAAAACCTATCTTAGAAATCTTAGCAGGAATACCTACCGTGGTATATGGCTTCTTTGCCGCAATTACAGTAGCACCCTTTATAGTAAAAGCTGCAGCTTGGTTTGGACTTGAAGCTACTTTTAATTCAGCCCTTGCATCTGGTGTTGTTATGGGAATTATGATTATCCCTGTAATTTCATCATTATCTGATGATGTAATTAGAGCAGTTCCTGACTCACAAAGAAAAGCCTCTTTGGGTCTGGGAATGACACAAGGAGAAACAATTAGAAATATTGTTTTACCTTCAGCACTTCCTGGAATTATATCAGCAACACTTCTTGGTTTTTCAAAAGCTATTGGGGAAACTATGATTGTTGTAATGGCGGCAGGATTAAGACCAAATTTATCCCTTAATCCCTTAGATGATATGACAACTGTAACAGTAAGAATTGTTGATGCACTTGTTGGAGATCAAGCTTTTAATTCACCTGAAACACTTTCAGCCTTTGCCTTAGGTTTAGCACTATTTGTTATAACATTATGTTTAAATATTGTTTCATTAATGCTTATTAGAAAATTTAAAGAAAAATACAAAGTGAATACATTATGATTAATAAAATTAAAAACAATACAGAGAAAAATAAAAAGAATCCTTTTTATGATCCTACTTTGACTAAAAGACATAAAAGTTCAAAAAGATTTAAGACCTTTACCTTAACATCTTTAATATTTTCAATTGCTTTTTTAGCTTTTTTCCTTTTTGATATGATATCAAAAGGAACACCTGCATTTGAGCAAGCTTATTTAAAAATTCCTGTAACATATAATGAAAAAACATTAAAAAATACAAGATCTGCAATTGATAGAAAATATAGAAAGATTGTTTCAAGAGCTTGGCTTAGAGGAATTCCAAGACTTGTTGAAGCAAATCCAGAGTTAATGGGCAAAACTATTGATACTTGGGTTTTATCGGATGATCAAGTTGATCAATATTTAAAAGGGCATTATTATAAGCTAAAAAGAAAAGATAGAGCTTTAGTTGATGAAATGAAAGCTGATGGCAATGCAGAATTAAGATTTAATGAGATTTTCTTTAAAAATGGAGATTCAAAAATTCCTGAATTTGCTGGATTAAATTCAGCTATTATAGGTTCAATATTAACCCTTGTAATTACCATGGCATTTGCCTTCCCAATTGGAGTTATGACAGCTATTTATCTTGAAGAGTTTGCAGATGATAATAAATTTACTCAAATTATTGAAGTAAATATTAATAACCTAGCGGCTATTCCTTCTATTCTATTTGGACTCTTAGGACTTGCAATATTTATTAACTTATTTGGATTGCCAAGATCTTCTCCTATGGTTGGGGGTTTGACTCTAGCATTAATGACTTTGCCAATTATAATTGTAAGTTCAAGAGCTGCATTAAGAGCCGTGCCAGATTCTATTAGACAAGCAGGATATGGATTAGGATTAACAAAAATTGAAGTAACAAAAGATCATGTCTTACCACTAGCTTTTCCTGGAATTTTAACTGGATCTATTATTGGTTTAGCACAAGCAATGGGTGAAACTGCACCTTTAATTATTATTGGTATGATTGCATTTATTCCAGATGCACCTGGTTCTGTTATGGAAGCGGCTACTGTTATGCCTGCACAATTATTTACTTGGGCTGGAATGCCTGAGAGAATGTATATTGAGAAAACAGCAGCAGGAATTATGGTATTGTTAACTATATTAATTTCATTAAATGCGGTTGCAATTTATCTAAGAAAAAAATTTGAAGTAAAATGGTAGGAAAAGAGATGAGTAAAGAAAATAAAAATAATATAAAAGTTGATGTAAAAGAATTAAATCTTTGGTATGGAGACAACCATGCACTTCATAATATTTCTGTGCCACTTTATGAAAATAAAATAACTGCATTAATTGGCCCATCAGGATGTGGAAAATCTACATTCTTAAGATGTTTAAATAGAATGAATGATTTAATTTCTATTGTAAAAATTGATGGTTCTGTTGTTATTGATAATAAAAATATTTATGATAAAGATGTAGATGAAGTTAGTGTAAGAAAAAGAATAGGAATGGTGTTTCAACAACCAAATCCTTTTCCAAAATCTATTTATGATAATGTGGCCTATGCTCCACTTAAACATGGACTTGTAAAAAAAGGTAGTGCTTGTAATGAACTAGTTGAAAAGTCTTTAAAAGATGCAGGACTTTGGAATGAAGTTAAGGATAAATTAAATGATCCAGGAACTTCACTTTCAGGTGGGCAGCAACAAAGATTATGTATTGCTAGAACTATTGCTGTTAAGCCTGAAGTTATTTTAATGGATGAACCAACATCAGCCCTTGATCCAATTTCAACTGAAAAAATTGAAGCTTTAATGCTTGAACTTAAAAAGAAATATACAATTATTACAGTAACTCATAATATGCAACAAGCAGCAAGAGTAGCGGACTATACAGCATTTTTTCACCTAGGAAAACTAATTGAATATGATGAAACAGAAACAATTTTTGTTAATCCATCAAATAAAAAAACAGAAGATTATATTACAGGAAGGTTTGGATAATGTTAAGACCATATAAAGAAAAAATTGAAACAATAAAAAATGAAATTTATGAAATGGGAGAAATGATTACTCATGCAAATAAAGTATCCCTTTCTGCATTAAAAGAAAATGATTTATCTATGTTAAAAGATATTAATTTATCAATTAAAAAAATTACAATAAAATCAAATGAAATTGATAATTTAATTGTAAAAACTCTTGCCCTATATTCCCCTGAAGCTAGAGATTTAAGAGAGATGGTTTCTTTTTTGAAAATCACTAATGAATTAACAAGAGCTAGTACTTATTCTAAATCTTTTGTAAAAACATTTAAAAAATCTTTTGCAGATGATTTAGATCAACACACTATTTTAGAGTTTGCCATTCCTTTATTAAAATCATCTAATTTAGCTTTACAAACATCATTAGATATGATTAAAGAAGATAATGAAAAAGTTATAGAAGAGATGTATAATAAGGTTAATGTAGAAGATAGTAAAACTGATGATTTATATTCAATGGTTGAGAAAAATATTTTAAAACTTATTACAAAAAATATTGAACTTTCAAAAGATTATTTTGAAGTATTAAGTAGTTTAAGAAAATTAGAAAAAATTTCAGGGCGTGCTTCATCTATTGCTAACTTATTATTGTTTGCAGAAGTTGGTGGAGAATTAGCGCAGTAATATTTATTAAGTAAAGAATGAACAGAACATTAACAAAAATACCTAAGTACTTTAGAACTAACTATGAAGTTTTAGCAGCTATTATAATTTTTATATTTGTTTTAGCTGCCAAATATGAATTCCAAAAAACAATAGTTTTAATGCTAGAATTTATTGTTATAATGGAAGTTGTTAAGATGATATCTGATTTTATAAAAGATAAAAAGTTAAGACTTCGTTTTGTAATTGATATTTTTATAATATTTTTAATACGTGATGTTATAATTTATGCATCACATGCAAAAAAAGATTACTTTACTATTCTATTTTTATTATTTGTAATCTTTATATTCTTTATTTTTAGGATATTAGCAATAAAATACTCTCCAGGGGCTATAAAAACATCAAAAGTAATTTTTCTTGAAGATGAAGAAGAAAATTTAAAAACTAAAATTAAAAAGAAATAAATAATGACAGATAAATTAATATTAATTGTTGAAGATGAAGAAGATATATTAGAACTACTTGAGTACACCTTGCAAAAAAATGCTTATGAAACAATTGGCTTTTTAAATGTTAATGAAAAAATAGAAAAAGTTTTAGATGAAGAAAAAATAGATTTGATTTTAATGGATAGAAATTTACCGGGAATGGAAGGTACAACTTTTATTAATCAACTTAGAGAAAAAGGTCATAATGTACCCGTTATTTATCTAACTGCAAAAGATAAAGACGAAGATATTCTAGAAGGTTTCGAATCTTTCGCAGATGATTATATTACTAAACCTTTTAATATACAAGAACTTCTAGCACGAGTTAAGGCTGTAATAAAAAGAACAAGCAAAGAAGTTGATACACTAAAAGTTAGAGATATAGTATATAAAGCTTCAAATAAAAAGTTTTTTATTGATTCAAAAGAGATAGAATTAACTCATTTAGAACATGACTTATTTTTAGAATTCTTAAAAAATAGGGATATTTTAATGACAAGGGAACATCTACTTGAAGCTGTATGGGAAGACTCTTATGATAAAAAACTAAAAACAGTTAATGTTGCAATTAAAAGATTAAAAGCTAAAATTGATCCTGATAATTCTAAAGAGTATATAAAGTCTATTAGAGGAGAGGGTTATTTATTTTGTTAAAAATACATCAACTCTTTTTTAGAACATTCTCAGTTTTATTTTTTTTAATATTTTTAGTATTAAGTATAAGTACCTATTATTGGTCAAAAAACATTTATCTTAATCAAGTTGAAAAAAACCTCTCACAAAATATTGATTCCTTGTCAATAGCCTTAAATTCATTAGAAAATTTAAATTATGTAATAAAAACATTTAAAGCAAAAACTGCCCTTAGAATAACAATTATTGATGAAAAAGGTATAGTAATAGCAGATAGCGATAAAAATGAAATTGAGATGGAGAATCATTCCAATAGGTATGAAATTATACATGCGAAATATGAAGGATATGGGAAAAAAATAAGGTATTCTCATACTGTTAAGCAAGAACTTTTATATGTTGCAAAAAAAATCGTAATCGATAATAATATTTATTATATTAGATTAGCGGATTATACAAATAAAATAAAAGAAAACTTTTCAGATTTTGCTTTGCAAATGTTTGCTTTTATATTCTTATTTATAATTGCGGCCTTTATAGTTACATACTCTTTGAGTATAAGAATTAAAAAAGAGACTGATTCTATTTTAAGTTATTTACTAGAATTAAGTAATAAAAAACCAAACTATGAACTATACTCAGATTTCACCCTTGAATTTAATAAGATTACAAGACTTTTAAATAAAGTAGCACAAAGATTATCAAAAAGAGAAAAACAAAAAGCTAAGCAAACTGCAAAACTAAAACTTGCCAATAGACAAAAAGATGAGATTATTTCAGCCATATCCCATGAATTTAAAAATCCTATTGCAATTATTTCTGGTTATGCAGAGACAATTATAAATGATAAAGACTTACCTCAAAGTATGAAAGATAAATTTTTATATAAAATTCATTCAAACTCTATAAAAATGTCAGATATTATAGATAAACTAAGATTAACAGTAAAACTTGAAGAAGGGAAACAAGAGCTTCTAACGAGTACTTGTTCTATTAAAACTCTTTGTGAAAATATAGTTTCAGACTTAAAAGATAGTTATAAAGATAGAGATATTGAGATATTTGGTGAAGATTTTAAATTAAAAGCAGATGAAACACTTATATCTATGGCAATTACCAATTTAATAGAAAACTCTTTAAAATATTCCGAAGATAAAATAATCATTGAAATCAAAGAAAATTCAATATCCATAAAAGATAAAGGTATTGGAATACCTGAAGATGAATTAAAAAAGATAAACCAAAAATTTTATAGAGTTTCACAAAATGGCTGGAATAATTCTTTAGGATTAGGACTTTTTATTGTATATTCAATTCTTAAACTTCACAATTTTGAGCTAGAAATTAAGAGTGAAATTAATGTAGGTTCAGAATTTACAATAAAATATTAAATAAAACTTAATTTAAGGTAAATTTAAGTACTACTACACTATTATTCCACCTCATTAACAAAATGGAGAAAATAAATGAAATTTACTCAAATGGCAAAAGCTAACGAAGTTGAGAGAGATTGGATCATAGTAGACGCTACTGATAAAATATTTGGTAGAATTATTACTGAGGTTGCAACAATCTTAAGAGGTAAACATAAGCCTTCTTTTACTCCTCATGTAGATTGTGGAGATAATGTAGTTATAATTAATGCTTCTAAAGCAAAATTTTCTGGTGCAAAACTAGAAGATAAAAATTACTATACACACTCTGGTTATTTTGGTAGTACGAAAACTCACAAAATGGCTGATATGTTAGAAAATAATCCTGAAAAATTATTCAAACTAGCAACAAGAGGTATGCTTCCAAAAACTAAACTTGGAAAAGTAATGTTAAAAAAATTAAAAGTGTATGCAGGGAGCGAACACCCACACTCTGCTCAAATTAAAGGACAAGACTAATGGCAAAAGTATATGCAACAGGTAGAAGAAAAACTTCTATTGCAAAAGTATGGTTAGAAAATGGAAACGGACAACTAACAATCAACGGTCAAACTTTAGATGCATGGTTAGGTGGACACGAAGCTATTAAAAAAAGAGTTATGCAACCATTAGAAGTAGCTAAACAAGAAACTTCTGTAAATATCGTTGTACAAACTTTAGGTGGAGGATACTCTGCACAAGCTGATGCTGTTAGACATGGTATTTCTAGAGCTTTAGTTGCTTTTGATGAGCAATTCAGAGCTGTGTTAAAACCTTACGGTTTATTAACAAGAGATGCAAGATCAGTTGAAAGAAAAAAATACGGAAAGAAAAAAGCAAGAAAATCTACTCAGTTCTCAAAAAGATAATTGGTATTTTCGAAGTTTTTACTTCTTATATTTTTTTAAAAGGAGCGACTCTAAGTTGCTCCTTTTTTTATGCCCCTAAAATACCAATTAAGAATACCTATTTATTTTATTTGATATACTAAATAATAATAGTACTAAATCTATTTATATAGGAGAAGAATTCTTATGCAAGATATTTTATTAAATAATTTCAAGCATAGCGATGCACATTTTGAACAACTTATTGATCTTCTTCCTATTGGAATAGCTATGATTGATTTTGAAAGCGGACACTTTTTAAAAGTAAATAAATCTTTATTAAAATCTACAGGTTATTCAAAAAAAGAGTTTCTTAATTTAGATTTTTGGGATATCACTCCCAAAAAATATAAAAAACAAGAAAAACAACAAATAAAAGATTTAATTAAGTACAAAAAATTTGGTCCAAATGAAAAAGAATATATAAGAAAAGATGGCAGTAAATATCCAATAAAAATTAGTGGTTTTCTTCTTAGTAATAGTGATGGTAAAGAAGTTGTTTGGGGATTAATTGAAGATATTACTCTTGCAAAGCAAGATGAAATCATATATAAAGATAATAAAAAACTTCTTGAATATATTGCAATTGAAAGCTCATTAACAAAAAGCCTTAGAAAAATAGTAAGACTAGCAGAAAAAAGAAATAAAGGTAGTATGTGTTCAATTCTTTTACTTGATAAAGAAAAAAAGTATCTTTTTACAGCATGTGCACCGAGTCTTCCTAATTTTTATACAGAAGCAATAAACGGAATAGAAATTGGAGAGAAAGTTGGTTCTTGTGGAAGTGCTACATATAAAAAACAAAGAGTAGTAGTAAAAAATATTGATACCCATGAAAATTGGCAAGACTACTTAGAGCTTACAAAAAAAGCAAATCTTCATTCTTGTTGGTCAGAACCTATATTCTCTTCAAAAAATGAAATCTTAGGAAGCTTTGCTATTTACACAAATAAGCATAAATATCCAACAAATTTTGAAAAAAACCTTATTGAAACATATTCAAGTCTTGTATCAAAAGCTCTTGAAAAGGATTTAAATACAAAAGAAATAATAGAAAGAGAGATTGAAGTAGAACAACTTTTTGATAATACACAAATTGGTGTAATGTATAGCTCTTCAAAGGGAGTAATAACAAAGGCAAATCAAAAACTCGCAAAAATCTTTGGATATGAGAATGCTTTGTCAATGATAGGAATTAATTTAAAAAAGCTTCATATTTCAGAAGAAAAGTTTAAAGAGTTTAAAAATGGATATCTTAATATTTTAGAGAACAACTCTAAGCTAGAAATAGAGTATCAATTACAAAAGAAAGATGCTTCAATAATATGGTGTGAAATGTCTGGGAAAACCCTTTCTCCAAATGATTTTTCTAAGGGTATTATATGGATGATAAAAGATATTTCTTTACGAAAAACGACCGAATTACAATTAAGAACTAGTGAGATATTAAATAAAAATATCCTTTCAACTATTCCTGATTTAATCTGGCTTAAAGATAAAAATGGAGTTTACATAACTTGTAACCCTGAATTTGAAAAATATTTTGGTAAAAAGCATTCTGAGATAATAGGTAAGACAGATTATGATATTACAAGTGTGGAAGTTTCTAATTTTTATAAAAAAAGAGATTTAATAGCAATGCAAGCTAAGAAAACTGTAATTAATGAAGAATGGATAACACATAATATAAGTAAAGAAAAAACCCTTTTAGAAATATCAAAAAAAGCGCTGATAGATCAAGATGGTAATATGATTGGAATTCTTGGAATTGGACACAATATTACAAAAAGAAAAGAAAAAGAAGAAGAATTAAAAAGATTAACAAATGAGCAAAATGTATTATTATCACTTTTTGATAAGGGAGATACAGTTTTATTTAAATGGAAAAATGATGAAAATTGGAGTACAGATTATGTATCATCAAATATAGAAAAACTATTCGGATATAAAAAAGAGGAGTTTTTATCTAATAAGATTAATTACATAGCTTGTATTCATAAAGATGACTTAGATACTGTTGTAAAAGAAGTAGAAGTAGCATTAAAAGAGAATCTTGATTATTTTAAACATAAGCCTTATAGAATAATAACTAAAGATGGTGAAGAGAAGTGGATATTAGATAATACAGTAACTTTAAAAAATGAAGAAAAAGAGATTACTGATGCTATTGGATATATAATTGATATAACAGAACAAGTAAAAAATCAAGAATTATTATTTCAACAATCAAAGATAGCCTCATTAGGGGAGATGTTAGATAATATTTCTCATCAATGGAGACAACCATTATCAGCTATTTCTAGTTTAGCAACAGGCTGTAAATTGAAAAAAGAGATTAATATTCTTGAAACAGAAGAGTTTAATGAAAATATGGATTTAATTAATAATAATGCGCAATATCTTTCTAAAACAATTGACGACTTTAGAAACTTTTTTGTTGATAATAGTAATATTAAAAAAATCACAAATTTAAAAGATACCTTTGAGATTATTTATTCTTTAGTTAAAGACTCTTTTAAAAATTCTAATATTGAAATTATTTTCAATTTAGAGAATAGTAAAATAATGTTAAATGAAAATATTTTTATTCAAGCAATATTAAACATCTTAAATAATTCAAGAGATGCATTAAATGAAAAAAATCATAACGACTTTAAATATGTATTTATAGATCTTAAAAAGAATGAGAATTACTATTTTTTAAGTATAAAAGATAATGCAGGAGGGATACCTTCAAATATAATTGATAAAATATTTGAGCCCTATTTTACTACTAAACATAAATCACAAGGTACAGGAATTGCTTTATATATGACAAATCA
Source organism: Halarcobacter sp. (assembly GCA_041583235.1). Classification (GTDB taxonomy): domain Bacteria; phylum Campylobacterota; class Campylobacteria; order Campylobacterales; family Arcobacteraceae; genus Halarcobacter. Next base: position 2,643 of record JBFHGG010000017.1, on the reverse strand, counting down.
AATTATTACAAAACATTTATTAGGAGAGATAAATGTTAGAAATTGTCATTACTCTTATAATAATAAAAAGTTCGATGGTGCAATTTTTGAAATAAAAATTCCAATTTGAAGATGCTTTTTATTTAAAAACTACTAAAATTGCTTTATGAAATTTTTAATAATACTTTTTACAATAATTCAATTATCTTTTTCTTCTACACTAAATTTATCAATGAGCTCAAGTCCTAGTAGATTAAACCCTATCTTAGCAAATGACAGTGCAAGTTCTGAAATAGCAGATTGGCTTTTCAATGGACTTTTTAAATATGACAAAAATGGTGATATTACAGAAGATTTAGCTTCTTCATATAAATTTGTAACAAATACAAAACTTATAATAAAAGTTAAACAAAATGTTCTTTGGCATGATAAAAAACCTTTTACTGCCCATGATGTAATTTTTACATATAATACAATCATAAATCCTAAAGTTTATAACTCAATAGTTTCAAACTATAAAGAAGTAAAAAGTGTAAAAGCACTAGATAATTATACTATTGAAATAATTTATAAAAAACCCTATTTTAAAGCTTTAGAGATTTGGATGGTAGGAATACTTCCTAAACATCTTTTAAAAGATGAAAAAAATATTATGACAAGCTCTTTTAATAAAAATCCAATAGGAACCGGTTCTTATAAACTTGAAACTTTTAAAAACTCTTCAGATATTAAACTTATAGCAAATAATGATTATTTTGAAGGTCGCCCAAATATTGATAAAATTTATTATAAATTTTTACCTGACACTACTACTTCTTTTTTAATGTTAAAACAAAAACAATTAGATTTAGGAGGACTAACTCCTCTACAAATAGATAGACAAATAGATGAAAAATTTAAAAAAGATTATAAAATAATCGAACGTGCTAGTTTTGGATATACCTATTTAGGTTTTAATTTAAGAAATGAAAAATTCAAAGATATAAGAGTTAGACAAGCTCTTTCTTTAGCTATTGATAGACAAGAAATGGTTGATATTTTATATTTTGGTCATGGAGAAGTTTGTAATGGGCCTTTTCTTCCTGGAAGTTTTGCTTATAATAAAGAAGTTAATCAAATAAAACCTAATATAAAAAAGGCAAAAGAGCTTTTAAAAGAAGCAGGATATGATAAAAACAATCCCTTTTCTTTTGAACTTGTTACAAATACAGGAAATGAAATACGAATTAATGCCGCACAAATACTTCAATATCAATTAGCAAAAGTTGGCATTGAACTAAAAATAAGAGTTATGGAATGGCAAGCATTTTTAAATACTATTGTTCATCCAAGAAAATTTGAAACTGTGCTTTTAGGTTGGAGTCTATCTTTAATGCCCGATGCTTATCCACTTTGGCATTCAAACTCAGATAAAATAGGTCGTTTTAATCTCGTTGGATATCACAATAAAGATGTAGACAAGCTTATCGAAGAAGGTTCTACAACTATAAATAGAGAAAAACTAGGTTCTATTTATAAAAAAATTTATAAAAAAATTACTGATGATATCCCTTATCTTTTTTTATATATTCCAAACTCAATTTCTGTTGTAAATAGTGAAATAAAGAATATTAAACCCTCATTTATTGGTATTATGCATAATCAAAAAGATTGGATAAAACCCTAATTTAAAACTAACTTCTTTACCATATATAATTATAAAGAATAATATACTAAACTATAAAAAAACAAAACAAGGTTATAATTTGGAAAAAATTATTCTTTTTGATTTAGATGGAACATTAATTGATTCCACTGACGCAATTGTTTCTACATTTCATCATTCTTTTAAAAAAATGGATTATGATTTTAAAGGAACAGATGAAGATATTAAAGATCTAATAGGTCATCCTCTTGATATAATGTATTTAGAACTTGGAATTCCACAAGAAATTGTTTGGGATTATGTTGAAACATATAAAGAGAGATATAAAGAAATTTCAAGGCAACAAACAGAATTATTAGAGTTTGCCCTTGAAGCAGTACAACTTGCAAATACTTTTGCAAGACTCTCCATAGTAACAACAAAAACTGGAATATATAGCGAGCAATTATTAGAGCATATGAATATTATGCAATATTTTGAACATGTTACAGGAAGAGAGCATGTTGAATATCCTAAACCTCACCCTGAGCCAATTCATAGAACTTTAGATTTGATGAATATAAAAGAGACTTGTGATATTTGGATGATAGGAGATACAGAATTAGATTTAATAGCTGCAAACTCTGCAGGTATTAATTCTGTTGGCGTATTATGTGGCTATGGAAAAGAAAATACTTTAAAAGAACATACTTCATTTATTGCTAAAAATCCTCTTGATGCAGTAAAACTAATAAAAGAATTTACAATTTCATAAGCAAAACTTATATTTCTACACTCTTTTTTTAATTTCTTATCTATTAAAAAAGAGTGTTTATAGTGTCATACTATTATTATATTCATTAGATAAACTTAATCTAAACAAAATCAATTGTTTTAACTCCTAATATTAATTAATATTAACTTATTTTGCTTTATATTCAAGATACTATAAGTTTACTTTAATTAATATCTATAATATAAAGAATAATAAAGGAAACTATATGTCTAAAATATTTGCAACAATGGATGGAAATGAAGCG